>JBOHTH010000079.1:0-13027 GCA_050733535.1 Gemmatimonadaceae bacterium
GATTCCGATCGCGAGAGTCAGGATCGTGGTGGCTGCGAACCCCGGGCTGCGACGCAAAGTTCCCGTTGCGTAATTGAGATCTCGCACGAGGTCGTCGAACAGCTGCACACCCCGGGTATCGCGCACCCGCTCCTTGTGCGCCTCGATGGTTCCGAACGCGCGCCGTGCGGCGGCTCGTGCGTCGACAGGCGACATGCCCGCTGCGACGTTCAGCGCGGTTTGGCGCTCCAGGTGATCGAGAATCTCCTCGTCGAGCTCCTGTTCGACGCGCGCGCGCCTGAACAGTGACCGGAGGCGGAGCGGAAGAATCTGGAGCCATCGCTCGATGCGCATGGATCACGCCTCCTTCAGGCGAACGACCATTGAGATGGCCGCCGAGAGGCGAGCCCAGCTCTCGCGCTCTTCGGTGAGCTGTCGCCGGCCCGACCTGGTGAGCGAGTAGAACTTCGCGCGGCGATTGTTCTCGCTCGGCCGCCATTCGGCGGAGATCCAGCCTTCCTGCTCGAGCTTGTGCAGCGCCGGGTACAGCGATCCATCGCTCACCTGGAGCACGTCGCCGGAGAACGCCTTCAGTCGCTGGCTGACGCTCCAGCCGTTCATCGGCTCGACGGCGAGCATCTTGAGGATCAGCAGGTCCAGCGTGCCCTGAACAAGATCGGTCGGTCGGCTCATGCGTTCCTCTCGGTTACCGTGAGAACGTAGAGTATCTTCACTCGGTAAGCAAGGGGAGCGAGGCTGGTCGGTCGCCCTCCCTTGCACTTCGACACGAAAAGTTCCATACTCTCTTGTCGAAGCAACAGGGGATATCATGGACGACGCGCGACTCGAACTGCCGCAGGGCACACTGGACCTGCTGATCCTGAAAGCTGTGTCGCTCGAACCCCAGCACGGCTGGGCGATTTCCGAGCGCATCGCGCAGATCTCGCGTGGCGCGCTCGAGGTGCGGCAGGGATCGCTCTATCCCTCGCTCCACCGGCTGGAGCGACGCGGCTGGATCAAGGCGCGCTGGGGCAGCTCCGAGAACAACCGCCGGGCGAAATACTACGAGCTCACGCGCCGGGGTCAGGAGCAACTCGACGCCGAGTCCGAGGCGTGGCGAAAACTCGCATCAGCGGTCGGGCTCGTGTTGAGAACCGTGTAGGACACGGTCATGCTTCGCGACCTGTGGAGCGACATACGCTTTCGTCTTCGCGTTGTTTTTCGACGCGCGAGTGTCGAGCGCGAACTCGAGGATGAGCTTCGCTTTCATGTAGAACGCGAAGCGGAGCGACTGGTTCGGGACGGTGAGTCGCCGCCCGCGGCCCGCCGGCGCGCGCGGCTGACGCTTGGCGGGGTCGAACGACTGAAAGAGTCGGTCCGCGATGCGCATGGAGTCGGGCTCCTTGCCGCGCTGGAACAGGACGCGCGTTACTGCCTGCGCTCCCTGCGAAGAACTCCGCTGTTCACCCTCGCAGCCGTCCTGACGCTCGCGCTTGGCATTGGGGCGAACGCTGCGCTCTTCTCCGTGCTGGATCGATTTTTTCTGCGCACTCCGCCGGGCGTAAACGACGCCGGCAACGTGTGGCGTCTGGCCGAACGCTCGCGCGCATCCGCGGGCACTGGCGACGCGGTGGGCAATCGATGGAGTTATCCCGGCTATCGCGCGCTCGCGGAAGCGATGCCTTCGGGGGTGCACACGTCGGCGTACTACACGGACGAGAACGCCCTCCTCGGCGAGGGCCGCGCGGCTCAGCCGGGTGTGATCTCGTACGTCGCCGGCGATTTCTTTGGTGTGCTCGGCGTCGTGCCGGCGACTGGAAGGTTCCTCGACAGCAACGAAACGAGCGAGCACGCGCTGAGCCCGTTCGCGGTGATCTCCTACCGGCTTTGGCAAACGCAGTACGGACTTGCCGATGACATTGCTGGCAGAACGATCGACGTCGGCTCACATCGATACACGATTGTCGGCGTGGCACCGGAACGGTTTCGCGGAATTGACCTCGACAACGTCGACGTGTGGGTGCCGCTCAATACGCTCGGAGCGTGGGACAAATGGAGTCCCGCGGTTTTTGAGTCGTCCATGATGAACGCGTTCCGCGTCGTGCTGCGCGTGCCGTCCGGCGATCCATCGACTGCCGCAGTTGTATCGGCCGCCACAGAGCGGCTGCGGACTGCTGGAATCCGTCCCGACTCGACCGCGGTTGCTCAGCTCCTGCCGTTGCGTGACGCCTTGGACGCGGGCCGAAACGCCGCAGAAGCTGCCATGTCCCGGCGCCTGGCATTTGTCGCCATCGCGATCCTTCTGATCGCGTGCACGAATGTCGCGAACCTGCTACTGGCACGCGCAATGCAGCGGCGCCGCGAAATCGGGACGCGCATCGCGCTCGGCGTGAGCCGGTCCAGGCTCTTCGCGCAGCACCTCATGGAAGCGCTCGTGCTCTCTGCGCTCGGAGGATGCGCGGCGCTTTCTTGCGCTGCATGGCTGAGTCGGGCGCTGGGGCAGGCACTGCTGCCCGCCGAGAACTGGGATGCTCAGGTGTTCGGATTCCGCCTGATCGCGTTCACGGTGGTGGCTGTCCTGATCACCGGTCTCGCGGCTGGCCTGGTGCCCGCGCTGCAGACGGGCAGGTCGGACCTGGTCAGCTCTCTGCATGGCGGCGCAGGGCTCGGCTCGTCCGAGCGAACACGATGGCGGTCGGCGCTGCTCATCGCACAGGTGTCGCTGTCGACCGCACTGCTCGTAACGGGTGGTCTGCTGGTGCGATCGCTGCGGAACGTCGAGTCCGTGGATCTCGGCTACGAAACAGACGGCCTCGTGGATGCCGATATCGTGCCGTTCATGACGTTCAGTTCGCGCGACATGCAGACGTACAACGAGATCGGGGCGGCGCTGCCTGGCATTGCCGATCTTCTGGCGCGGGTGCCGGGTGTGGAACGAGTCGCGCTGGCCGACAAAGGGCCGCTCCAGGGCTTCGAGTCCTCTCGGATCTTCTTGCCCGGCCGGGATACCCTGCCGCTGCCTGAGAACAGCTTTCCCGTCACGCGGGTCGTGTCTCCGGATTTCTTTCGGGTGAGCGGCGCGCGTTTGTTCGATGGCCGAGCATTCAATGGGGAGGATCGCGAGGGCGCGGAGCGCGTTGCGGTCGTCAGCGCCGGCATGGCGCATTGGCTCTGGCCCGGCATGCGCGCGGTGGGCAAATGCCTGATTCTCGGCAAACGCGAGAATGTGTGCCGAAGGGTAGTCGGCGTGGTGTCTGATTCACACGTTCGCAGAATTCTTGAAAATGCGACGTCGCAAGTATTCATCCCGTTGGCGCAAGCGGACTCAATGGGGGCAATGGGGGTCCCCGGCGCGGTCCTGATGCGCGCCCAGCGGGGTCGTACCGGCGACGTGATCGCGGGCGCGCGGTCGGTGTTTGTGCCGATGACCGAGCGGTGGGGAGTGCCGCGCGTTCGCGCGATGAGTGAAGTGCTTGCACCGGAGCTGCACCCGTGGCGCGTTGCGGCGACGCTGTTCTCGGCCGCGGCACTCTTGGCGCTGATCGTCGCGGCCGTCGGCATATACGGAACAATCGCGTACGCTGTGACCCAGCGTACGCATGAGCTCGGTGTCCGAATCGCGCTCGGTGCCGGTGGTTCCGACATCCTCCGTCTCATCGTCGGCGGAGGGATCCGCTTGGTGCTCGTCGGTCTTGTGGTCGGCAGCGGGCTCGCGCTCATGCTCGGGAAGGTGATCGCGTCGATGCTCTATCACACGTCCGCCGGCGACCCCGCCGTGTTTCTGGGAGTCGGTGCGACGATCCTCGGTGTGGCGGTCCTGGCGTGCGCCATTCCCGCGTGGCGCGCGACACGTGCAGATCCCCTAGTTTCGCTTCGCGCGGAATAGGAGGGAACGGATACCATGCTGCGTGACCTGTGGAGCGATCTTCGCTTTCGGCTCCAGGCCGTCTTTCGGCGCGCGAACGCCGAGCGAGAGCTCGAAGACGAACTTCGCTTCCATATAGAGCGCGAAGCTGAGCGCCTGGAGCGGCAGGGCGCTGCCCCCTCGGAGGCGGCCAGACGCGCGCGGGCAGCGTTCGGCGGCGTGGAGCACGTGAAGGAGGCGGTGCGCGACGCTCGCGGCATCGCCGCTCTCGATGCGTTACAGCAGGATGTGCGCTACGCCGTTCGCGGCCTTCGGCGCGAGCCGCTGTTCACCGCATTCATCCTCGTGACGCTGGCACTCGGCATTGGCGCGAACGCCGCGATGTTCGGCGTGATCGACCGTCTCGTGCTTCGAGGGCCGGAGCACGTACGCGATGCCGGGCAGGTCGTGCGCCTGTACGCGACGACGCGCGCGCGAACTGGACTCGAGCAAACCGGCAGCGACTTCGGCTACGTCACGTATTCGCTCACGAGCGCTGAGACAAACTCGTTCGACGGGGCGGCTGCGTACTCGGTCATCGACGCGACCATCGGCCAGGGACTCGAATCGCAGCCTGTGCGCGAGGGCGAGGCGACGGCGTCGCTGTTTCCCGTGCTTGGTGTGCAGCCCGCCATCGGCCGTTTCTTCTCCGAGACAGAAGACCGCGTGCTCGGCGCGCAGCACGTTGTCGTCCTCGGGTACGGTCTCTGGCAGAGCCGGTACGGTGGAAGCGCGAGCGTGCTCGGGACCACCATTTCGCTCAATACCGGTGAGTCCTTCGTGGTGATTGGTGTCGCGCCGAAAGGATTCACAGGGGCGGAGTTGTCGACGGTCGACGTCTGGACGCCGATGAGCTTGCTCTCGACGCAAGTGAGCGACTGGGCGACGGCGTGGTGGTGGACGAACATCAGCGTGATCGCGCGGCTCAAACCAGGCGTGACTCCGGCGCAGGCTGGCGCGGGCATGACGGCTGCATATCGGCACGCGTACACAGGCGGGAGCAAGTCACAGGCCGCGGCCCGGCTGACCGTGGCTCCGATTTCTACAACGCGCAGGGCAGGGAGTCGGTTGAGACGAAGGTCGCGCGATGGCTCGTCGGTGTTGCCGTGGTTGTCCTGCTGGTGGCGTGCGCGAACATCATCAACCTGCTGCTCGCCCGTTTGATGCGTCGCCGGCGCGAAATCGCTGTGCGCGTCGCGCTCGGCGCAGGCCGCGGACGGCTGGTGCGGCTCCTCCTCACAGAAGGGATGTTGCTGGCGGTTGGCGGCGGAGTTGCGGGATTGGCCGTCGCCTACTGGCTGGGCTACATCTTGCGGCGGTCGCTGCTCACGAGTGTCGAATGGACCACGTCACCGGTGGATTCGCGCGTGCTCGCCGTCACCACGCTGATCGCCTTAGCGACAGGCGTGATCGTCGGACTCGCGCCGGCCATCCGCGCCAGCCGGCCGGACATCACGTCGGCGCTAAAGGCGGACGCTCGAACCGGAGGTGGTGCGCGGTCGCGTGGACGAACTGCGCTGATGCTCTTGCAGGCATCGCTTTCGGTCGTGCTGCTGATCGGCGCCGGGCTGTTCGTGCAAAGTGTGCGCCGCGTGTATGCACTCGATCTCGGGATCCAGGCGGATCGCGTGATCACCGTGCCCATCAACGTGCGCCTCATTGCCGCCGAGCCTCCGGACCTCTGGAAGCAGCGGCGTGCGCGATTCAACGAAATGGCGCTCGAACGCGCGCGGCAGCTACCCGGTGTCGAGCACGCGAGTCTCGCGAACGGGCTGCCGTTCCGCGGCGTTTCCGGCGTTGGGATTTACATCCCCGGCCGGGATTCGCTGCCCGCACTCCGGGGAGGTCTCGCGCGCATCCAGGGAGTGTCGAGCGACTATTTCACGACCGTTGGGACACGGATTCTTCGTGGACGCGCGTTTACTCCATCGGACGAGACGGGCGGCGAGCACGTCTCCATCGTCAGCGAACGGCTGGCGCGCACCTACTGGCCAAACGAGGACGCTATCGGAAAGTGCTTCGCAGTGCTGAGTCCCAAGAATCCATGCGCGCGCATCGTGGGGATTGCGGCGAACACGTACACGCGCGACATCACCGAGGAGCCCGGCTTGCAGTTCTACGTGCCTATCACTCAGATGCCGTTCGGCGGCATCACGAGCCTTGTCGTGCGTCCCAAGGGCGATCCGGTCGCGATGATCGGCACGCTGCGGCGGGCCATGCTCGATGTCGACCCGACGCTCGCGTACCTCGACTTCAAGACACTCGATGAAGCGATGGATCCGCAGATCCGTCCTTGGCGTCTCGGTGCGACGGCATTCACGCTGATGGGAGCACTCGCCGCGCTCGTTGCGGCGGTGGGGCTGTACAGCGTGCTGTCATACATGGTGACCCAGCGAACGCATGAGATCGGCGTTCGGATGGCGCTCGGCGCGAGTGGTGCGAACGTGCTCGGGACCATTCTTCGCCACAGTGTTGTCGTCGGTGCGGTGGGCACGCTGCTCGGCATCGTGTTCGCGCTGCTCGCGGGGCCATATGTCGAGCCGTTGCTGTTCAGGACGTCAGCGCGTGATCCGGCGGTGTTCGGAGTGGTCACGATGACTCTGCTTACCGTCGCGATCCTTGCAGGATTGTTGCCCGCGGTGCGTGCGCAGCGGATTGATCCCGTTGAGGCGTTGCGCGCGGAGTGATGACGGGCACACGTTTTGTCGTTCCTTGGCCAGCAGGCGGAATCGCGAAATGTCGAGGCTCCGCAGACAGCGAGAGACGATGGATTCCGAGCGATCTGACATCTCCACGGCGAGCGTGATTGTTGCGATTGCCATCCATGCCGTGATCATCGGTGCGTTGATCTACAACGTCCGCATGAGCACCGGAGACGTGGTGCGGCCCGTTGTTACGGGCGCGGGCGGCTCGGTTCGTCGTGACCGGGATACGACGGGTACGTGGCAGGGGTCGTTCGTGGGAGGCGCCCGTACGGATCGAATAGTGCTGCGACTCTCCGACGCCCGTGTAAAGTGTCTGGCCGAAATGTGGGGCATCGATGATGCGGAGCCTGACCGTGCGACGCGGGGCAGCGCGGCGCTGCTCAACGACTCTACGATTCAGATCACCGTTCCCGCTCTGCGCGGCCGATTCGAAGGAGACGTCACTGCGAACGGAACGGTGATCAGCGGAACGTGGACCACACCTGGTGCGGACGCGCGACATCTCCAGCTTTCCCGAACCGATACTGCGGGCGCACTGCGCGATTTGAGCTGGTGCCGTTGAAATAATTCTCGAGCGGAAGCCGCTCATCGCGCGAACGTTACCCGTCTGAGCTGATCCAAGGATCCCCAGAAGCTCGGAGCTCAAAGGTCAAGCTCACGGGCCATTGCTCGGGAGTGTCAAAGCTCTGCGGTTGAAAGCTTCGAGCGAGCTGATGGCTTAGAACCGCAGAGCTTCGACCCTCCTGAGCAATGACCGATGAGCTTGACCTATGCCCTTTGAGCTGAGGCGATCCACAACCTCTCACCACAGTCACGGCACGAAACGCTTCACCTCGATCCGCCCTCCCCACTGCTTGAACGGACACGACGCCGCAATCCGCGCCGCGGCTGCATCGTCCGCCGCGCGCACCATGAACAACCCGCCAAGCTCGCCCGGCCCAATGAGCCGGCCGGCGCGTTCGTACTCCCCCTTGGAATCAAGACTGTCCGCCCACCGCGAGAGCACTTCGACACGCGCCGCGTTGTGCCCCGGGAGCGCAGGGATATACGTCGAGTCTTCATAGAGCAGCACCACGTACGTGTTGCCTTGCAGCAGCGCATGCCTGGGCCGGAACACGGCCACGCCAACCGCCAATACAATCCCGGCGGCCACCGCCAGCCACACCGGCCACGCACGGCGCCGACGCACAAGTCCCGCCGCGATGAACGTCGACACGACGCGCTCCTCCAGCGCAGGGTCCGGCGCGGTCTCCCTTGGAAGATTCGTCATGGCAGAGAACTCCGGAGCAGGGACCGCGCGCGGTTGAGCTGACTCTTCGACGTGCCCTCCACGATGCCGAGCAGTTCGGCGATCTCCCGATGCGTATATCCGTGGACATCGTGAAGCACGTACACGTCGCGCGCGCCCTCGGGCAGCGCAGCAATCGCGCGCTCGAGATCGATCGCGTCGTCATTGCCAACCGGATCCGCGAGCGCCTCCACGTCCGGTGCGTCCACTGTGCGCCACTCGGTGCGGATGCGTCCGCGGCGGACATTCACCAGCACCCCGCACAACCACGAACGCAGCGTCGACTGCGAACGAAACGTTTGCAATGCCGTCAGCGCGCGGACCCAACTCTCCTGCACGAGGTCCTCCGCCTCCGCCCGGTCACCGCCCGTGAGGCGCCAGGCCAGCGCATACAACGCCGGCGTGTGCGCGCGATACAGCGCGCGAAACGCACCCTCGCCGCGCCCGCGAAGAAATCGCTCGACGAGCGCGAGGTCGTCCGTCACGGATTCCCTATGGAGTCAACTCGATCGCACGTTTCCATGCCCGCATTGAATACCACCCGGCGTCTGAAGTTGCCAATGAGTAACGCTCGACCGGCAAAAGGTTGGAATGCGACTTCCAACCCTTTCCGCGGGTGGGGGCACCTATTCCCAAGCGAAGGTCACGCCAAACAGGAGACAATCGATGCTTCGGAATACAGCCAGGAAAATCGGATGGAGATACGTGGTGCTGGTCGCCCTGATCGGCGCGGCGCTGCCGGTTCAGGCACAACACGCAAATGCGCACGATGCCAACTCGACGTATCCCAGCATGTCTCCAATCGCGGAATACCGGATGGACCGCAGCGCGGAAATCGCGATGGCACGCACCGCAGCCCCGGCGTCGATATCCCGCGATGCCGAAATTATGGTATTGGGTGACAAGAATTTCGAAGTCGCGGTCAAGGGCAAGAACGGCTTTGTCTGCGCGGTGGGCAGAGCGTTTGGGGGGCCATTGGGCAACCCGGAGTTTTGGAACCCCAAGAATCGGAGCCCCATCTGCTACAATCCACCCGCCGTGCGATCCCTATGGCCTTACGCAGTGAAGCAAACAGGAATGGCGTTGGCCGGCGCCTCCAAGGCTCAGATCACCGATGCCATCAAAGCCGCAGTCGGCAAGAAGGAGCTGGGTCCCCCGGAGTCCGGTTGCATGGCTTACATGATGTCCAAGGAGGCATACCTGACCGATCGCGGCGGCCACAACCTGGCCCATCTCATGTTTGAGCTTCCACGCGGTGGCATGTTTCAGGACGACCCGGCCTATTTTGTGTCCTGGGAACCAGCGCCGGTGATCGAGTTCAACGTCCCCGTTGGGAAGTGGTCGGACGGAACGCCAATCGCACCGCCGAGGTAACGACCGCCGACAGGCTGCTGGCGATCGCTCCTACAAAACAAAGCCCCCGCATCGCGAGGGCTTTCGTTTTTCAGTGGGCCGGCCTCCCGGACGCTGAAACTTCGCCGGACCCCATTGCGTACAGTGCAAGCACCCGCTTGCTTTTGATGCAAGTGATCACTTGCATCGGCGCCTCCGCGCCGCCCGGACAACACTGGACGACTCATGACTGCACCCACCAAAGAACACATCCTCCTTGCCGCCGCCCGTCTCTACGGCGAGCACGGATTCCGCGGCACCACCACGCGCCGCATCGCACAGCAGGCCGGCGTCAACGAAGTAACCATCTTCCGCCTCTTCGGAAGCAAGACGGCGCTTCTTCTGGAAGCGCTCCGCGTCCATGGGGTCGAATCCGTCCGGGCCGAACTCCCGGCCGAGCCGGCTGACCCGCTCAGCGAGCTCACCGAATGGTGCACGCACAAGCGGCGCGCCATCAGCAGCATGCGCTCGATCATCCGCAAGGCGATGAGCGAGTTCGAGGAAAACCCGGCGATGCCCAAGTGCATTACGCAGGGCGCGAGCATGACGTACGCATCGCTGCGCGAATACCTCCAGCGCCTCCAGGACGCCGGGTTCACGAGCCCCAAATCAGACATTCCAACCTCAGCGTCCATGCTGATCAGCACGGTGTTTCACGACGCCATCGCCCGCGACATGATGCCGCACGCGTTTCCACAGCCGTCCGCCGCCGCGCCGGCGATGTACGCCACACTTTGCCTCAAGTCGCTCGGCTTCGACGCGAACGCCCACAAGGGGCGCGGACACGGCAACGCACACGGCCGCCGCCGCGCACTGCTCGCCGGCATGGCGCTCTTCGTATTCGGCGCCGCCGCGCCGCTGCATGCTCAGCAGCCGGCGGCTGGACAGGGGCCGCCACCCCCGCGCGCGACCTCACTCTCCCTGCAGCAAGCGATCGAGCTCGGCACTCGCGTGAGCCACGGCGTGAAGACCGCCGAAGCGGGGGTGCTCCGCGCGCGCGGCGGCGAATACCAGGCGCGCGCACAATACCTCCCGCAAATCAACGGATCCGTCGCGTACCAACGCCTGCTGCAGAGTCAGTTCGCCGCGATCGCCGGCTCGTCAGACACGACCAGCGGTGGATCAGGGAGCGGCAGTGGGTCGGGATCGGGCAGCGGAAGCTCGAACGGCAACAGCTTCCAGTCGATCGAGAAGATCTTCGCCGCCCCGAACTCGATGATTCTCGGGCTGACGCTCACGCAGAACGTCTTCACGGCCGGACGCGTCAGCGCGGCCAGGCAGGGTGCGCTCGCCGCGCGCACGAGCGCCAACATCGGACTCGACGCGGCGCACGCGCAGGTGTGGCTCGACATCGCGCAGGCGTACTTCGGTGCCGTCGCCAGTGACCGAGTGGTCGAGATCGAGGACAGCACGCTCGCAGAGGCGGAGCGCACGCTCCAGCAGACGACCGTCTCGCGTCAGGTTGGCTCAGCGGCGGAGTTCGACCTGCTGCGCGCACGTGTTGCGCGTGACAACCAGAAGCCGGTGGTGATTCAGGCGGAGGGCAATCGCGACATCGCCTACATGCACCTCCATCAGTTGCTGGGCCTTCCGCAGGGGCAGGCGCTTTCGCTTACGACGCCGATCGACGACCCGGGCGCCAAGGACTCGTCGGCGGGATTCGCCTGGGGCGTCTCGTATCCACCATTTGCGAAAGCGCCGCCCGACACCGCCGTGGCCGATCGCTCCGGCGTACGCCAGGCCACCGCGAACGTGACAGCGCAGGAGTACGCCCTGCGCGCCGCGCGGTGGGAGCGCCTGCCGTCGGTGCAGATCAGCTCGACGTATCAGCGCTACGGATATCCGGTGGACAATGGGCTCGCGCAGAATGTGTTTGGTGGCGCGTACTACCCGAACTGGACGGTGTCGCTCGGCCTCTCGGTGCCGCTTTTCCTTGGCGGCAAGCTCACCGGTGACCGCATGGTTGCCGAAGCGAATCTCGAGGAAGCGCGCCAGTCGCTGGATCAGGTGAAGGACCTCGCGGAACTCGACGCGCACACGGCGATGTCGCAGCTCACGATGGCCGCCGCGAGTTACGATGCCAGCGTCGGCACCGACACGCAGGCCGCGCGCGCCTACTCGATCGCCGAAGTCCGTTTTCAGTCGGGAATCTCCACGCAGGTCGAACTCCAGCAGTCGCGGACGCAGTACGAACAGGCGCGGCTCAACCGCGTGCTTGCCGCACGCGACCTCGCGGTCGCACAGCTGCGGGTGGTGTTCATCAAGGACCTGCCTGTGGCACCCACTCCTGCACCGACAATCAAGTAGCGGCACGGCGGAACGCCGCGACCCAAAACGAACATGAGAACTCACTTCAGGAATATTCAGATGCCCGCGCTTCGCAGTACCCTGATGGCCGCCGCCGTCGTGCTTGCCGCGTCGGCCTGCACCAAGGCCACCGCCGACTCCAACGCAAACGCGGGGCCGGCGCCGGTTACCGTCGGACCCGATGCGATCACGGTGATCTCGGTGCAGACGCTCAACAGCGGTCCCGCAATATCGGGAGCGCTCGTGGCAGACAAGACTGCGTCCATTCGGTCCGAGGTTTCGGGCGCGGTGATCGCGGTGCTCGCCGAACCCGGCGCGCACGTCACGCAGGGGACGCCGCTCGCGCGCGTGGACGACGCGGTGCCCCGTGAGGCATTCCTCTCCGCCAAGAGCGCGGTGACGCAGGCGCAGCTCGCTGCCGACATCGCGCACCGGGAAACGGGGCGCTCGGAGAAACTGCTCGCGGTCGGTGCAATCGCCGAGAATGCGCTCGAGACGACCCGTCGCGAAGATCTCGCGGCATCGGCGGCGCTCGACGACGCCAAGTCGCGCCTTGCGAGCGCGCAGAAGAATCTCGACAACACGGTGATCAGGGCGCCGTACGACGGCGTCGTGAGCGAACGCCAGGTGAATGCCGGAGACATCGTCAGCCCGGGATCGCCGCTCTTTACGCTCGTGGATCCTTCGACCATGCGACTCGAGGGCGCCGTGCCTGCAGAAAAACTCGGTCTCGTGCACGTCGGCGCGCCCGTCAGGTTCGAGGTCACGGGGTATCCGGGACGCGCGTTCATCGGGACGATTACGAACATCTATCCGAGCGCCGATCCGGCGACGCGGCAGGTGCGACTGTACGCGCGCATCCCGAACGGGGGGAATGGTCTTGTCGCCGGACTCTTCGCGACGGGACGCGTGTCGAGTTCGACGCGGAAAGGTCTCACGGTTCCCGCGGGGGCTGTGGATCAGCGCGGCGTGAAGCCGGTGGTGACGCGCCTGAAAAACGGAAAGGCTGAAGTGGTCGAGGTCGCGCTCGGCATTCGCGACGAAGGATCCGATATGGTGGAAGTCACCAAGGGCCTTGCGGCTGGCGACACACTGCTCATCGGCGCCGCCGAGGGGATCACGCCGGGCGCGCCGGTGAAAGTGTCGGCGGTGCAGCCGTCGGCCGACCAACCGAAGAAGAACTGAGGACCGACCGTGTTCATTTCAGATTTCGCCATCAAGCGGCCCATCGTCACCATCGTTTCGATGGTGGCGCTGGTCGTGTTCGGCGTGTTCTCGCTGTCGCAGCTGCAGACGGACGAGTTCCCAGACGTGACGCAGCCGATCGTGAACGTGTCGATCCCGTATCCGGGCGCCGCGCCGGACGTCGTCGAGCGCGAAGTGCTCGACCGCGTCGAGGAGGCCATCTCGGGGATCAGCGGCGTGGACCGCATGCAGGGCACCGCGCAGGAC
>JBOHTH010000080.1:0-5938 GCA_050733535.1 Gemmatimonadaceae bacterium
GACGGCGACGAACGTGAACCCCGGCGTGCGCCGCAGCTTTCGCGCGGCGTAGCGAAGGTCCTGCCAGAACCCCGACCACGCCGCGCCGCGTGAGGCTTCGCCCATCACGACGGCATCGCGCTCGACCATACGCTCCACGTCACGCAGCGCGCGGCCGAGCGCCTCGCTGTCTTCGAGTTCCGCGAGCGCCTGCGCGCGTGCCGCGTCGGGAGCGACTCCGCGGGCGGCGAACGTTCTGACGCACTCGTCGAGGTGCAGCGAGAGCTCCTCGACGATCTCGGCTTCGCGTTCCGGGGAAAGCGACAGCGACGCGAGCCGCCGCCGGATTTCTTCGCTCCACTCAGGCATGGCTCACCCCCGTGATGCGATTGACCGCGTTGACGAACTCGTGCCAGCTGCGCCGCTGGCTCGCGAGGATTTTCCCGCCCGCGGCCGTGAGACGGTAGAAGCGGCGGCGGCGCTGGCGCGGCTTCTCCACCCAGCGTCCGGCAATCCACCCCCGCTTCTCGAGGCGGTAGAGGAGCGGATAGAGCGACGCCACATGCAGGCTGACAACGCCGCGCGAGCGCGACTCGATGAGCTTGCTGAGCTCGTACCCGTGGCGGGGCTCGTGCTCGAGCAGGGAGAGGATGAGGAGTTCGGTGCTGCCCTTTTTTAGTTCGCGGTCTTTCATATGCATCGCCATATGTGGTTATGACACATATATGATCAATATCGTTGCTCGTCAAGCTCTACGGCGGGAGTGATTCGGCTCTGGGTGAGAAGCTGTGGGATTGAAGTTATTGGTGGATGGTCGTGGGATACGAAGGCGTCCTCCCGCAGCTAATGACCAATCACCCCAATCTCGCGACCTCTCACCCAGAGCCCAGACCTACGAACGTGATATCCTGTGCGCCTCCGCGAAGCACGAGTTCGCCCAGCGCCGCTAACTGCTCAGTACCCTCGACGACCGTCAGAAAATGATTTCCCGCGAGCGGGCCAAACTTGCTCGCGAACCGCGTGAGGCCATACGGAAACAAGATTTCCGTTTCGCTCTCGCCGCGCGGATACAGCAGGAGTTCCCCCGGCGCCGGCGCGCTCGTGGCGTTTTCCGCCGGGACGCCAAACTGGAAGTCGCCAAGCGGGATCCACGCGGATTCCCCGCTCCACCGCGCCTGGAGGAGCGTGTTCCGAAACGGAAGCAGCGCGCGGAACGCCGCGCAGGTGAGCGGGGCGCGCTCCTCCTCGAGGCGCGCAGTGAACTGCAGCGGGCCGACGGTGATTCGGATGGTCATCCGATAAACATGTTCGCGGCCGGCTCTGGTGCAACGATCATCGTCCGCCCCGCCGCCTCCACGAACGGCCGCAGCTGGCGCATCAGCGACGCGAACGCATCCAGCGTGAGCGACTGATCCCCGTCCGACAGCGCAGTCGCGGGGTCCGGGTGCGTC
Source organism: Gemmatimonadaceae bacterium (assembly GCA_050733535.1). Taxonomy (GTDB): domain Bacteria; phylum Gemmatimonadota; class Gemmatimonadetes; order Gemmatimonadales; family Gemmatimonadaceae; genus Fen-1231. The sequence continues at coordinate 1,431 of JBOHTH010000080.1, forward strand.
TCGACGATCAGCCCGTCCGCCCCAGCCGCGATCGCCGCAAACGCGAGCGGTGCGACAAGATCCGCGCGGCCCGCAGCGTGGCTTGGATCGACGATCACCGGGAGGTGCGTCTCGCGCTTGAGCACGGCGACCGCTCCCAAGTCGAGCGTGTTGCGCGTTGCAGTCTCGAACGTGCGGATCCCGCGCTCGCACAGCACGACCTGCGTATTGCCCCGCGCCATGACGTGCTCCGCCGCGAGCAGCAGCTCGGCGACGGTCGCAGACATTCCGCGCTTCAGGAGCACAGGCCGCTCGGAACGCCCCACCTCCGCGAGCAGCGCGAAGTTCTGCATGTTGCGCGCACCGATCTGCAGCATGTCGACATGCTCCGCGACGAGCTCGACTTGTCGCGGGTCGAGCACTTCACTCACTACGGGAAGTCCGGTTTCCGAACGCGCGGCCGCGAGCAGTTCGAGTGCCTCTTCGCCGAGTCCCTGGAACGCGTATGGTGATGTCCGCGGCTTGAACGCACCGCCGCGCAACATCGACGCGCCTGCCGTCCGCACTGCGTGCGCGGACTCCAGGAGCATCTCCCGTCCCTCGACCGAACATGGGCCGGCGATGACGACAATATCCTCGCTCCCAATCATAGTCCGCGCGTCGCCACCCACTGTGACGAGCGTGGGCCGTGCGACAAATTCGAGCGACGCAAGGCGGTAGGGTTTGCTCACGCGCACGACATCGGCCACGCCGCTCAGCGCGCGCACGGAGTCGACGTCGATGGCCTGCACGTCACCGATGCACCCGACCACGGAGCGCTCTTCACCCTCGGAGATGCGCGCCCGCAGGCCGCGGGCTTCGACGTACTCGCGGATCCGGTCGAGATCCGGAGCGGAGATGTGTGGACGCGTGATGATGATCATGTTGGACTCCGGCATTTCTGCGGTACGAATGGGGGAAAAGAAAAAGGCCCGTGGAGATCCACGGGCCGGAGCATTTGGTCGGTTCGTTTCGCTGTACGCTAACGCCTTCCGCCGCTCGAGCCCGAGTGGAGGTACCAGAAGCGATAGGTAAGAACGAAAGTATTGCGCATCGTGAACGAGAATTAGCCGGAGTCCATGAGCAAGTCAACGTCAAAGTCGTGTTCACCCAAGACCCCGAGCGCAGGACCCCGAGCCCAACACGCCGTTGCCGTTGCCCCTGACCGTCAGCGACCAGACATCAGTCCGCAGCTCAAAGCTTCTCATTCATGCGGAAGACAGTTTTCGGGGTTCGGGGAGGTGGGCAACGACCATGCGTGTTGGGCTAGGGGCGGTGTGCTCGGGGTCTTGGGTGACCCACGGCCTACTTCACGCGTGAACATAGCGGACGATACATTCTCCTCATGCCGCTAACGAGCTGCGCATGACCGGATCGAAACAGGCCATTCGGGCGGCCTTCATAGTAGTCGTGCTCGTCTGCCTCGCAGGCGGCGCGCTGATCATCCGCGGATTCCGCGCGACCGCCGAACCGACCGCCCTGGAGACCTTTGTCGCGCGCACCGCGCGCAACCTCGCGATTCCGCGCAGTGCGAAGAACGAAACCAATCCAGAGCTGGTCTCGCCTGAAAACCTGCAGGCCGGACGCGACCGCTTTCTCGCAAGCTGCGCCACGTGCCACGGCAACGACGCCAACGGCAGGTCGAGCGTCGGACACAGTCTCTATCCGCGAGCGACCGACCTGCGGTCGGCGCGCACCCAGTCGCTCACGGACGGCGAGCTCCACTACATCATCGAGAACGGCGTGCAGCTCACCGGCATGCCGGCATGGGGCCATCCGCACGGAGAGCTGAACGACGAGAGCTGGAAGCTGGTGCTGTACATCCGCAGTCTGCGCCCGGGCACTGAACAAAACGGCGCAACGCTCGCCCGTGTTCCCTCACCGGCGCACTACGTCGGATCAGAGGCGTGCGCGAAGTGCCACGCCCAGATCTACGACCGCTGGAAGAAAACGCCGATGGCGAACGTGGTGCGCGATCCGAAGACGCATCCCGACGCCATCATCCCCAACCTCGCGACCAACACCGTCGCGAAGTTCACCAGGGACCAAGTCGCGTTCGTCTACGGCAGCATCTGGAAGCAGCGCTACTTCACGAAAGTTGGCGACGACTATTTCCCGCTTCCCGCGCAGTGGGATATCGGCAACAAGAAATGGCTTCCCTATCACGTTCCCAACACCGGGGACTGGTGGACCGCGTTCTACCCCACCGACAACATGCGGCGGCCGACAGGCCCGACGTGCGACGGCTGCCACTCGGTGGACTACAACATTCACACCAAGCAGGTCGCGGAGTGGAACGTAGGCTGTGAACGCTGCCACGGGCCCGGGAGCGAACACGCCGCAAAGCCGCTCCGCACGAACATCGCGAATCCCTCGCGCATGAATTACGTCGACGCGAACGACACCTGCATCCAGTGCCACTCACAAGGACGCCCGCTCGCGAGCCCCATCGAGGGCGAGTATTACGACTGGCCGGTCGGGTATCACGTCGGGGTCAAGCTGGCCGATTACTGGCAGCTCGAGGAGCATACACTCGGCGAGACATCGTTCACCCATTTCCCCGACGGCACCGCGCACAAGAATCGAATGCAAGGCAACGATTTCGTGCAGAGCGTGATGTATCGGCGTGGCGTGACGTGCTTCTCCTGCCACGACGTGCACGGCACGAAGAACTACGCGCAGCTCTGGAAACCTGCGAATAAACTTTGCCTCGACTGCCATGCCCCGATGGGGCCGAACGGGCCGGCCGCCGCGACGCTGGAGGCGCACACCCACCACAAGGTCGGCAGCACCGGCAGCGAGTGCATCGCCTGCCATATGCCAAAGATCGAGTCGGAGGGAGTGCCCGGCGCGTTCGTCCGCGCTCACACCTTCCGGTTCATCACGCCCACGATGACCGACAAGTACAAGATTCCGAACGCGTGCACGTCCTGCCACAAGGACAAGACCACGGATTGGGCAACAAAGGCGCTGCGCGCGTGGCCGGGACGGTCACCGTGGCGATCAGAGTAAACGGAGAAATCACGTGAACAACAACGAACTTGCCGGGCCGGATCTCACTGCGGGAATATCCGCCGCAGCCATCGCGGACGGCTCATCACTCCTCGGCCACGCACACGGCGAGGCCGTGCTCCTCGTCCGCCGCGCGAGCGAGTTCTTCGCAGTCGGCGCGACCTGCACGCACTGGAGCGGCCCGCTCGCGGATGGACTCGTGGTCGGCGACACGATCCGCTGCCCCTGGCACCACGCGTGCTTCAGCCTCCGCACCGGTCAGGCCCTCCGCGCGCCCGCGCTCGACGCGATCCCGTGCTGGGACGTCGCGCAGCGCGACGGCATGGTGTACGTCGGCGCAAAGCTCGATCCCGCCACTCCGCACTCTGCGGCGAGCACGAGCAGCGCGCCAGAGTCCGTGGTCATCATCGGCGGCGGCGCAGCAGGCACCGCGGCCGCCGAGATGCTGCGGCGACTCGGCTACGTCGGCCGCATCACGATGCTCAGCGCGGATTCTTCCCCGCCGTGCGACCGGCCCAATCTCTCCAAGGGCTATCTCACCGGCGCCGCGCCCGCAGAGTACATGGTACTCAGGCCGCCGGCATTCTATGAAGAGAATACGATCGACCTGAAACTCGGCGCGCGTGTCACAATGATCGACACCTTTGCGCGCCGCGTGAAGCTCGCGGACGGCAGTCACCACCCGTTCGGCGCGCTATTGCTCGCGACGGGCGCCGAACCGATCCGTCTCGACATCCCCGGTGCAAACCTTCCGCACGTGCATACCCTGCGCACGATGGCGGATGGCGAAGCGCTCCTTGCCGCCGCACAGAACGCAAAGCGCGCGGTCGTGATCGGATCGAGCTTCATCGGACTCGAGGTCGCGGCGTCGTTGCGCGCCCGCGAAATCGCCGTAGATGTCGTCGCACCGGAAGCAGTGCCCATGCTCAAAGTCCTCGGCGAGCAGGCCGGTACATTCATTCGTGCGCTGCACGAGCAACATGGCGTCACCTTCCACCTCGGCACAACGGCCGTGTCGATCGACGAATCACACGTCACGCTGAAGAACGGCGAACGCCTCGCGGCCGACGTGGTCGTGGTCGGCATCGGCGTTCGTCCGTCGATCGCACTCGCAGAGCAAGCCGGGCTCACGATCGACCGAGGCGTGGTCGTGAACGAGTACATGGAGACGAATGTCGCCGGAATCTTCGCGGCCGGTGATATCGCGCGCTGGCCGGACCGCGTGAGCGGCGAGCGAATCCGCGTGGAACATTGGGTCGTCGCGGAGCGACAAGGTAAGGCCGCAGCGCGGAACATGCTTGGCGCGCGTGCGCGTTTCGACGCCGTCCCGTTTTTCTGGACCGATCAATACGACGTGAGTTTCGCGTACGTGGGCCACGCCGAGCGTTGGGACGAGGCCGTGTTCGAGGGACAGCTGAACGACGACGTACGTGACTGCGCGATCAGCTACCGCGTCGGCGGAAGGACGGCGGCGCTGG
>JBOHTH010000081.1:0-1572 GCA_050733535.1 Gemmatimonadaceae bacterium
GCTCGCGAGCGCGTCCCACATTGGCAAGAGGTCCGGCGCGGCGCCCGCGACCGCTGCGCGCTGCCTGGACTCCGTGACGTGATCGCCCCGCGCGATCGGGCCCGACAGCGCCGCGGCAGGTCCGAGCGTCGCCCAGTTGTCCGCCGCCGCGCGGACCAGCGGCGCGAGTCCGGCCCGGTCGACGCCGCACACCGCGCCAAGCCGCTCCGCCGCGGCTTCGAGCGTGACGAGGAAGTTCGACGCCATCGACGCCGCGGCGTGGTAGAGCACTCGACGATCCGGCGGAACGTGGATAGGTCGCATACCCAGCGTTTGCGCCACGACCTTTGCCGCGGAGAGCGCGCGCGGTGAACTTCCGTCGATCGCGCACGCCGCGCCCGTGAATCGTGCACCGGCCATCGTGACCGTCATGAGCGGGTGCGCGACGAACCGCTCATGCGGGGCCAGCAGGTCGAGCGATGCGGACGCGCTGCAGTGGCCCACGAGCGGTCCCCGCGCGATTGCGGCGCTCGCCGCCGGCAGCTCCGGCTCCGGCACGCAAAGAAGGATGAGATCCGCAGATTTGGGGGACTCCCCGCGCCCGAGCGGGCCGCGCACACGGATGCCGGTTTGGGCGAAGGCGGCAGCAATGGCGCGCCCCAGGCGGCCGCGGCCGACGATGGCAATGGATGACATGAGATCGATACCCTTCAGTCCGGTGGTGTTAGAACTATAAGAACTTGTCGCCCAGTCTTCTCGCCACCCCTGTCGATTTTCCGGGTTCCCATTCGACTACTCGTCGAAGGCACCCACCGGCACCCACACCATACGAGGCTCTCCAATGAAGTATCTCTGCCTGATCTACGACAACGAAGCGAGCATGCGCACGATGACCAAGGACGAATCGGCCAAGATGATGGCCGAGTACGGCGCATTCACCGAGGCCATCAAGAAGAGCGGTCACTACATCGGAGGAAATGCGCTGCAGCCGACCGCCACCGCGACCACCGTCCGCAGCCGCGGCGGCAAGGTCACAACGACCGACGGTCCGTACGTCGAAACGAAAGAACAGCTCGGCGGCTATTACATGATCGAGGCGAAGGACCTCAACGACGCCGTTCAGGTCGCTGCGCGGATTCCGGCAGCGCGCGTCAGCGGGATCGAAGTGCGCCCGATCTGGGAGATGTGATGGACGCCGCACGTGTGCGCGAGATCGTCGATCGCACCTACCGCGACGACTCGCGCCGCGTGCTCGCCACGCTCATCCGCTTCTTCGGCGATTTCGACATCGCCGAGGAAGCGTTGCACGATGCCTTCGTTGCGGCCATCGAGCGCTGGCCCGTTGAAGGTGTCCCGGTCAACCCGCGCACGTGGCTCGTCAGCGCCGGCCGCTTCAAGGCCATCGATCAGCTCCGCCGCCGCGCCGCGTTCGACGAGCGCCGTCCCGAACTCGAGCGGCAGATCGCAGAGCTCGCGCAAGAGGAGCCGGTGATCGCCGAGTCCGGAGATATCGCCGACGATCGCCTGCGCCTGGTGTTCACCTGCTGCCATCCGGCCCTTTCGCCCGACGCCCAGGTCGCGCTCACGCTGCAT
>JBOHTH010000082.1:0-4553 GCA_050733535.1 Gemmatimonadaceae bacterium
CTCCGGAGCCGGTTGGCGCCTCGCGGCTCACCGACGCTCCGGCGTTGAACCAAGAGAACGGTGTGAACCGTCCCTGGACGTCGGCGCGCGTCGTCGAGTCTGCGGAGTGCTCACCGAACGCGGACACTGTCAGGAGCTTCGACGCGTACTCTGCGCGCACGCCCGGAGAAAAATACGTGGTGCCATCGACCGACCGGATGCGGGTCGTGCTGCTCAGGCGGATTCCCCAGCGCGTGATGCCGGCAGCGAGCACGTACTCGGGCCGCGATCGCAGCGTGTCGGTCGAGTCGCCGACGGACGTGCCGGCGAGCGCGCTCGTGAGGCTGGACGTCGTGTCTTTCTTGGCCTCGTTCAGCGTGGAGGCGATCAGCTGCAGCCAAGGGCCGTTTGCGTTTGGGTCACGCCAGCCGATCCGAAGGTACGAGACTCCCTCGCTGCCGAAGTACGGTGGGATCGCGCCTGGCTGCGGTGCCGTTGTGATGAACCGGTCGCCCGAGTTGCGGTTGATGCCCTGGTGGATCCACGAGGCATCGACGCTCCAGTCGCCGCGCGCCCAGCCGAAGCGCGCGAGGGCGCCGAGCGCATCCCCGTCCATGCCGCCCACCGAGATGCTGCTCTGCTGCTGGCCCGCGAGCTGGATCACCATCCCGTTGTCGAACCGCTTTCCGAAGAACCCGCGATAGAGGTTGAGGTTCTCCGTGCCGGTCACGATGTCGGTGCGCGTATTCGGCGTCGTGCGGTCGACGCTCCAGCTGCGCAGGTGCACACGCAACTCGCCCGCGGAGCGCTCGACCTGCACGTCCTCCATCGCCCAGAGCGGCACCATGGCGAGGTCGGGGACGCCACCATTGCGCGGGTTGAGGGCGTCGAGTTCGACGCCGTCGAGATAGATGCGGACATTGCCCGGATTGCCGTAGTACGCCGCGACCTGCGGTGCGAGCAGGAACCCGGTCGTCATCATCGTCACCCCCGGGACGGACGCGAGGAGGTCGCCGAGCGTGAACGCGCCGCTCGCGAAGATCTGGTCGCGGTCCCAATGCCACGAGCTCGCGCCGATTTCGGTGGACTGCGGCGCGTACGGGCGCGCGGTCGGCGTCTTGATCGTGTCGCGCGGCGGACGCTTGGCGGTGTCGCCGGGCGCGGCCTTGCTGGTGTCCGCTGCGGCGCGCTTGGTCGTATCGGCGCGGACGGAATCGGGGCGAGGCGGGGTGCCCTGTGCTATGAGGACCGTCAGCGGCGCGCACGCGGACAGCAGCAGGAGCCGCCGCAGCGTGCGCGCAATCGACGTCAGCGAACCCTCCCTCGCACGAACTCGACGAACGTGCGCACCGGCACGCCCGTCGGCCCTCGAGGAATCGAGATCAGGTCGGTTTCGGAATACGCCGTGCCCGCAACGTCGAGATGGACCCACTTGTAGTCCTGAGTGAACTCCGCGAGGAACAACGCCGCCGTGATCGTCCCGGCGCCGCGGCCGCCCACGTTCTTGATGTCCGCGACGTCGGATTTGATCTGGTCCCGATATTCGGGCCACATCGGCAGCTGCCACCCGGGCTCGCTGCCGCGCTTGCCCGCCGCGAGAACTTCATCGATCACACCCTGATCATTACCCAGCACACCCACTGCCGTGTTCCCCAGCGCGACGACGACGGCGCCGGTCAGCGTAGCGGCGTCGACCACCGCCTGCGGTTTGAAGCGCGCCGCGTACGAGAGCACGTCCGCGAGGACGAGCCGTCCTTCAGCGTCCGTATTGATGATTTCGATTGTCTTGCCGTTGCTCGCCCGCACAACGTCGCCCGGATTCATCGCGGTGCCCGACGGCATGTTCGTGGTCGAACCCACGAGGCCCACGACATTGATCTTCAGCTTCATGCGCGCAATCGCTTCCATCGCGCCGAGCACGCCCGCCGCACCGCACATGTCGAACTTCATCCACTCCATGCGATCGGCCGGCTTGATCGAGATGCCGCCGGAATCGAAACAGAGGCCCTTCCCCACGAGCGCAACTGGCGCGTCGTCCGCGCCGGCGCCGCGATATTCGAGCACGATGAACTTCGGCTTCTGCGGCGTACCCTGCGCCACGGCGAGGAACGAGCCCATCCCCATCTTCTCCATCTCTTTCCGGCCGAAAACGGTGAGCTTGAGCTTGTGACGCTTGGCGATGCCCTTTGCCGTGTCCGCAATGAATGCCGGCGTGCACAGGTTTCCCGGCATCATCGCGAGCGTGCGCGCGAGGCGCTGCCCCTCGGCGACGGCCACTCCGTTCGCGAGCGCGGCCTCCGCGCCCTTGGCAGAATCGGCGCAGACGACTGCCGCGATGAGGGGCTTTGGCCGCTCGCTCGCCGGTGGCTGCGTGCGGAGCTCGGTGTATTCCCAGCCGCCGAGCGACAAACCAATCGCGGCGTTCTCGATCGCGGCGCCCTCGAGGCCTTCCGCCCAGAACCCGATATGTTCGAGACCCATCGAGTTTCCCTTCCGGCCAGCAAGCGACGCCGCGCGGACGATTGCGCCATGCTCCGGCGCTGACCCCAGTCCGACGAGCAGGACGCGCTGCGGACCCTTGCCCGTCGCGAACAGCAGGAGGGTCTCGTCGCGGTTTCCCTTGAAATCCTTCTGCTTGACCGCGCGAGTGAGCGCGCCGCCGAGGAGCTTGTCGAGCGGCGCGAGTGTGCGCGGCACTGGCTTGTCCGCCGGCAGTGCAACGGCCAGCAGCGGTGTCGCGAGACGCGAAGGGTCGCCGGTGTGGAGCGAAAGCGCGAAAGGCATGTTCAACTCCGCATGCCGGCAATGACAGCGTCGCCAAAGCCAGTCGTGGAAACTTCTGTCGATCCGGGCATTTGCCGGGCGAGGTCGTACGTCACGGTGCCGGCGCCGATCGCCTTCTCGACGCCCTTGATGATCAGTGCGGCCGCTTCGTTCCAGCCCATATGCTCGAGCATCATCACACCGGAGAGGATCACGCTTCCCGGGTTGATCTTGTCGAGGCCGGCGTATTTCGGTGCCGTGCCGTGCGTCGCCTCAAAGACGGCAGCTTCGTCACCGACGTTGCCGCCCGGCGCGATGCCAAGCCCGCCGACCTGCGCGGCCGCGGCATCGGAGACGTAGTCTCCGTTGAGGTTCGGCGTCGCGATGACGTCGTAATCCTCGGGGCGCAGCAGAAGTTGCTGGAACATGGAATCGGCGATGCGGTCCTTGATGATCACGCCGTCCGCGCGCGCCGCGGGCCCGCCCTTGGCGAGATCCGCCTCGGGGACGACGAACTCCCTGAACTCGTCGTGCGCGATCTCATAGCCCCAGTCGCGAAATCCACCTTCCGTGAACTTCATGATGTTGCCCTTGTGCATGAGCGTCACGGATTTCTTGTTCTTCTTGAGCGCGTACTCGATCGCCATCTTCACGAGGCGCTTGGATCCAAACGGCGACATCGGCTTGATGCCGATGGCGGATCCCTCGCGAATCTTCTTGGAGAACTCCTTCTCGATGAACGCGCGGAGTCTCTCGGCTTCGGGCGTCCCGGCGCGGAACTCGATCCCGGAGTACACGTCCTCGACGTTCTCGCGGAAGATCACGATGTTGAGCTTCTCGGGATGCTTCATGGGCGCGCCGACACCGGTGAAGTAGCGCACCGGGCGGATGCAGGCGTAGAGATCGAGTTCCTGACGCAGCGCAACGTTCAGCGAGCGAATTCCGCCGCCAACCGGCGTTGTGAGCGGCCCCTTGATGGCCACCTTGAACTCACGCACGGCCGCGAGCGATTCGGCCGGCATCCATTCGCCGGTCGTCTTGAACGCCTTTTCGCCGGCGAGGATCTCCATCCACGCGATCTTGCGCCTCGATCCGTATGCGAGCTGCACCGCCGAATCGAACACCCGCACCGATGCGCGCCAGATGTCCGGACCCGTGCCGTCGCCTTCGATGAAAGGAATGATCGGATGGTCCGGAATGCTGAACTTGCCCGCCGACGCCTGAATGCGGTCGGCACCAGCAGGAACCTTGGCGTGCTTATACTCGGTCACTTCGCGCTCTCCCGAAACCACCGTTGTGCAGCCGAAACTCCGCTGCCGAGTGTAACGGGAACGCCGGTGTCGTTCAATGCCATCTCCACGCCGGAGAGTGCGCCGAGCACCATGAGCTCGTTGATGTCGCCGACGTGCCCGATGCGAAACACCTTCCCTACGAGCCGGCCGGTGCCGCCGCCAAGCGAAAGGTTGTAGCGGCGGAACGCGATGTCGATGACCTTCTTCGCGTCGATGCCCTCGGGCACGACGATCGCTGAAACGGTGTCGGAGTACACCTTGGGGTCGCGCGCGCAGAGCTTGAGGTTCCACGCGGCGATCGCGCGCCGAACACCTTCGCCGAGGCGATGATGTCGCGCCGCGACATTTGTGAGTCCTTCTTCAAGCAGGAGGTCGAGCGCCGCGCGCAGGCCGAACAGGTGCGCCACCGGCGGCGTGTACGGGAAATATCCCTCGGCGTTGTGCTTCACCTGGTCACGCAGGTCGAAGAATGCGCGCGGGCACTTGGCTTGATCGAGCATGCCGAGCGCCTTCTTGCTC
>JBOHTH010000083.1:0-12580 GCA_050733535.1 Gemmatimonadaceae bacterium
GTGCTGAACGCTGAAGGAATCCTGAATCCCTTCAGCGTTCAGCACTCCTCTTCCGTACTCCGCAATTTGTCTGTCTCGCGCGGCGAGTCCGCGAGTTGCATATTGGGAATCGTTCCGGGCGCTTGCGCGGTTTCCCCTCGACGTCGGGGCTGTGACCATGAGTCTTCGCCAGAACTTGAGCAACCAGCTCCTCACCGTTTGGAACGGTGATCCATGGTATGGGTCGTCAAGCAGCAAGATCTTCGCGGGCGTGACGGCGGCAGAAGCGCTGGCGCATCCGCTTCCGGGCGCGCAGTCGATCTGGGAGACGCTCCTCCACATGACGGCGTGGACCGAGGAGACCGTGAGCCGGCTGAACGGTGGCGAATCGAAGGCTCCCGCGCGCGGCGACTGGCCGCCCGTGAAGGGCTCCACGCAGGACGAGTGGATGGCGGCGCAGGGCGAACTCCTCGCCGCACGCAAAGCGCTGCTGCAGGTGATCGAGAGCTCGCATGAAGAATCGCTCTTGCTGCAGGTTCCCAAGAAAGGCGAGGCAGCTCATGCCAGCGGCGCAACGCGCGCGCACACGGTGAGCGGCCTCGCGGACCACGATGTGTATCACCTGGGGCAGATTGCCCTGCTCAAGAAATCGCTGAAGGCGTCGCGCTAGCGCTTCGCCGCTCGGGCCTTGTCGACAATCGCCTTCACTTCCCTCATCAGCTGCGGGCCGTTGTACGGGATTCCATCCTTGATGATCCACTCGGAACCCATCGTGCGCACTTCCTTGCCGTCGCGGATCGCGGACGTCCCTCCGGCGTACAGCACCTTCATGTTCTCGAGCGGGTTGCCGTCGACGACGATCAGATCCGCTGCGTAGCCCACCTTGATGCGGCCGAGGTGGTCCTCCTGACCGAGGATCTTCGCGTTGTTCCCCGTGCACTGCTGAATGACTTTCAGCGGCTGGAACCCGGCTTCCTGGTGCAGCTCCATCTCACGGATCAATCCGAACCCGTACATCTCGTAGATGAATCCCGCGTCGTCGCCGCAGCCGATCACGCCGCCCTTGCGATCGAACTCGCGCAGTGCGGCCTCCCACAGCTGGTAGTTCTCCTTCCAATAGGTCTCGTCGGTGCTGCTCCACCCGATGAAGTACGAGCCGTGGTTGGACGGATCAGGCTTGAAGTACTGCTCCAGCGATGGGTGCAGATAGTCCTTGAACCAAGGCTGGTTCTGTGCGCGCTGCAAGTCCCGGCTCGCTTCGTAAATATCGAGCGTCGGGTCCCACGCGACATTCGCGCGGACCATCGCCGTGAGCACCGAGTCGAGCAGCTTCGGGTCTGCCTCACGCCAGAGGCGCCCGGCCCAGCGGAAGCGATCGGTCTCATTCAAGTAGTTGTAGTTGCTCGGAAAGTGCTGCCGTCCGTCGGGGATCGCCGCGTCGGGGATTCCATACCAGTGCTCGATGCTCGTTGTGCCGAACTTGATGTCGTCCCATGCGTTCGTCTCTTCCACGCCCACGTGGTGCGCGACGCGCAGGCCGAGTTTGTGCGCCTCTTCTTCGCCGGCCTGCATGACGTCACGCTCGACGCCGAGGAACTTCACGCCGTCGGCGCCGATCTGTTTAAAGTGATCGACGCGCGCACGCGCCTCGGCGGCGTTGCGCGGCGCCGGATACTGCGTGATCATCGGGTACGCGAAAATGCGCGGCGCGACGATCTCGCCCCGGGCTGATTGGTCGCGGATGCTGATGATGCCCGTGTCGGACTCGGGGCCCACCTCGCGGACGGTCGTGATGCCACTGGCGAGCCAGAGCTTGAGGTTGTACTCGTAGCCGCCGAGGGACATTCCCGGACCGCGCGTGCTCTGCAGGTGGCCGTGCGCGTTGATGAGGCCGGGGAGCACGTACTTCCCCGTCGCGTCGATCTGCACATCGCCGGCGGGATGCTTGGCGTTCCCGCGCGCGACGGCGACTGGATCGAGGTAGACGATGTCCGTGATCGTATGCCCCTCGAGCACGATGTCCACGGGTCCGCGCGCCGGTGTCCCGTTGCCGTCGATGATCGTCGCGTTGCGGATCACGAGTCGCGCGGGACGCTGGCCGTGGACCACACCTTTGGTCTGGGCGGCGAGCGGCAAGGCGGCCACCGCAATTGCGGCGGCCATGCGGAGGAATCGGCTGGTAAACATCGGGCGGCTCCGGAGCGGTCTGGCTGGGTTGGGCGGGAGCCGAAACATTATGCCCCGGTCGGCTCGGGCGCCATCCGACCGAGGACCGAAGACCGAAGACCGAAACAGCGACGCCGCTTCGGTCTTCGGTCTTTTCTGTCCTCGGTCTTCGGTCTTACGCCGCCGCCTGCGCCTTCTCAGCCACGGCCTCGAACTCGACGTTGATCTTCACTTCCTCGCCGACCACCAAGCCGCCCGCTTCGAGCGTCTGGTTCCACTTCAGCCCCCAATCCTTGCGGTTGATCTTCGTGGAGACCGCGAGCGCGGAACGGCTGTTCCCCCAAGGATCCGTCACGGGTTGCGTAAACTCACCCTTCAGGGTCACCGGCTTCGTCACGCCATGAATCGTGAGGTCGCCCGTGATCGAGATGTCGGTTCCCGTGTGATCGATCTTCGTCGACTTGAAGGTGATCTTCGGAAACTTCTCCACGTCGAAGAAATCCGCCGACCGCAGGTGATTGTCGCGCGCCTCGACGTTCGTGTTCACACTCGCCGCGTCGATGCTCAGTTCAGCGGACTTGATCGTGCCGTCCGCGTTGGTCTCTCCCGATCCGGTGAATGCGTTGAACCGCCCTTTCACTGTTGAGATCATGAGATGCTTCACCGCGAACTCTGCGGCACTATGGGTCGTATCGAGGTTCCACTTCATCGTCCGTTCTCCGTTTATGCTTGGTGTGGGTATGCGGCCCGCATCGGCCACTCTAGTGGTTGTTCGGTCTTCGGTCTTCGGTCTTCGGTCGCAGTTAGAACCCCGGCCCATCCGTCGCGATCTCCAGCAGCTGTCCATCCGGCGCTGCAAAGTTGATGCTCGAGAAGTACGGGCTGTCGATCACCGCTGACACGTCGAGGTTCATCGCGCGCAGGTGATCCTGCCACGCGCGCAGTTCTTCGGCGTCCGACGCGCGGAACGCGACGTGGTTGGTCTGCCCCACGCCCGCTCGTGCATGCGGATGGCGCGGCGTCCAGCCGAACAGCGTCCAGCTGCTGTGCGGCAACACGCGGGCGCCGTCGTAGTTCGCCCAGAACCAGTGCGGCGTCTCCGGGTCGTCCTGGTTCACGGACTTCTTCACCACCGAGAGACCAAGCGCCTCTTCGTAGAAGTCGCTCGCACGCTCGATGTCGTCGGTCATGCCCGTGATGTGGTGAATGCCCATCAGTTTCATGTCCGGCGTGATGGCCGGCACCGGCTCGGCGTACGTCGTCAGGTGGATCGTGCGCTCGTCGCGTCCGCCCGGCAACTGCTGCGCACGCGGCATCATGATCTTCTGCCCGAGCGCGGCGATGTCCTCATCGTACGCATAGCCGGGCCCCGCAGTCGCAATCTCGAGCACCTGGCCGTCCGGATCGCGGAAGTACAGTGACGTGAAGTAGCCGCGCGGCATCGGACCGCTGACCGGTACGCCGCGGTCGGTCAGGTAGCGCTTCCACTTGAGCTGCGATTCGTACGTGCCGACGCCCATCGCGAGATGGTGCACACCGCCGACGCCGGGCCGGCCGTGCGCTGCTGCGGGGCGTTCGACGAACGTGATCAACGTGCCCGGTGTTCCGCTTTTGTCGCCGAGGTAGAGGCGGTATGCGTTCGGATCCTTCGACTCGCCGGCGTCCTTCACCACGGAGAGGCCGAGCAGGTCGCGATAGAACGCGATGGTCCGGCGCGCGTCGCCCGAGACGAGCGTGATGTGGTGGAACCCGAGTGTCGACAGCGATTTCATGGTTTTCATTGAATATTCCTCACTTGTGAATCTCTCACTACTGAGATACTAACTGCACCAAACCGGCATGTCAAGCCGTCCTTCGTCCTACAGCAAGTCGGCCATCGCCTTCTTGCACTCGGGGGTTTCCGCCGCCAGCCGTGCGGCCTCCAGCCCCAGCGTCCTGAGCAGCGCCGTCAGCGCGCGCTGCTCCGATTGCTTCAGCCCCTTCATTGCGGCGTGGATCGCGGCGGCATGTTGGGGAAAGATCGAACCCATCAGTTTTTCGCCCTTCGGCGTGAGCGCCGCATAGCGCGCGCGGCGATCACTCGAACATTCGCGACGTTCCGCCAGTCCGCGCTTGGCCAGCCGGTCGACCAGGAACGTCATTCCACCGCTCGATACGAGTACACGTTTTTGAATCTCCCCCAGCAACTGCGGTCCCTTGTGGTAGAGCGCCTCGAGCACCGCGAATTCGGCCAGCGTCAGATCATGACGTTCGATGTCGGCCTTGAGGATCTGCACGAGCGACTCGTGCGACCGGGCGATCACGACCCACAGTTTCAGAGCCGTGGACGTGGGGAGGTCGGCCGTGACCGGCGCCCCGCCCTTCACGGGGTGGGCAGTCTTTGCGGGCGCACGTTTTGGCGAAGTCATCTCAGTAATAAGATATCAAGCCTGACCGCGGACGCAAGGCAGCTCGCGCGGTCAGCCCACGACCCCGAGCGCACGACCCCGAGCCCAGTACGTCTTGCTGTTACCCATCGCCCCCGACTCGGGACTGTGTGGAGTTTGAAGGTCGAGGGTAACGGCGACGGCGTGTTGAGCTCGGGGATTTGGGCTTGGGGTCGGGGGTTTCTGATGACCCCGAGCGCAAAACCCCGAGCCCACTGCGTCTTGCGGTTACCCATCACCCCCAACTGTTGAAACTGAACGCTCACCACTCAGAGTTGCCCTACTGCGTCACCGCGTACCGCGCCTGCATGCCCGCGCTCAGATGCATCGAGATATGGCAGTGAAACAGCCAGGTGCCGGGATTGTCCGGTATCATATCGGCCGTGATCATCTGCATGTCGTTGAGCGAGGCAACGTCGGTTCGCATCCCGCCGATCAGCACGGTGTTGCCATGCCAATGCGGCGCGTGGGCGTCGAAGTCGTTCGTCGACGCAAACAGGTACCAGCGGACGCGCTGGCCCTTCTTCACCGTGAGCGCACGCAGCGGCAATGCGCCGCGAATGAAGCCGTTCATCGAGAAATACACGAAGTACGGGAAGCCCGCCTGAAGCTGGTGCGGGTTCGGGATCAGCTTGGCCTTTTGCTCGGCGCTCAACGGGATGTTCCTGGCGGCATCCCAGCTGTTCTCTTCGTGGACCTGTGCGTACGCCACGACGAGTTCGCGGTCGACATCCGACGGCGATCCGTCGGCCTTTGCCTTGCCGCGTGCGGTGATGATCATCGGGCCCATCAGCCCGGAGTTCACATCGCGAATGTCATCGGTGTGCGAATGGTACATCCAGAACACCGAGCTCGGATCCATCGGCCCAGGGCCCGCACGCTCCGGCACCGGCCAGATGTACACATGGGTGCCGCCGGGCGGAACCGCGTCGTCGGCCTTGTCCGCGCCGCTGGTGCCGTCCTGATACGGTGCGCCTTCGGAACTCTTCAGATAGAACACGCCGTGCGGATGTACGCTGTACGGATGGTCGCCATTATTGCGGAACACGACGCGAATCGTGTCACCGACCACCGCGCGGATCACGGGGCCGAGAAAGCCGAGATGCTCCCACTCCGGAGGGCGCGGCTTCAGCGTCT
Source organism: Gemmatimonadaceae bacterium (assembly GCA_050733535.1). Taxonomy (GTDB): domain Bacteria; phylum Gemmatimonadota; class Gemmatimonadetes; order Gemmatimonadales; family Gemmatimonadaceae; genus Fen-1231. The sequence goes on from JBOHTH010000083.1 coordinate 5,709, forward strand.
TGAACGAACTGTCCGTGTACTCCCGGTACAGCGTCTTCATGTATTTCGTCGACACCGGTCGTGGCGGAAGCTTGTTGAAGAACGCGGTGTCGGCGAACGGCGTGCCGGTGATTTCGTCGCGACCGCCCGGGACGTAATCCCATTCGACTCGATCTGCGGCGATGTAGTAGATCCGCGTCATCGGCGACAATCCGCCGCGCGGCACTGCGCAACTCGCGATCCCGCCGGCGAGCAAGGCGATCCCAGCCGCACGCAACAAGGTTCCGGTCGAAATCATCGTCTGCTCCGCTTTTGGTGGGGGTGAATCGGAGGAGAGCTTATCCGACCCATCCCCAATTCGCCACCGCGAGCCGGTCCGGCGGAAACGGCTAGCCCTCCTCCTCGTCCTACTCGGTGCGCAGGGTCTCCATCGGATCGACGCGCGCCGCGCGCAGCGCGGGCACGAGACAGGCACCAAGGGCGACCACGCCCAGCACCGCCGTCACCGCGACGTACGTCGCGGGATCGAGCGCCGATACGCCGAAGAGCAGGCTCGTGAGGAGTCTGCTCAGCCCGAGCGCCGCGACAATCCCGATACCCGCGCCGAGCGCGGTGAGGCCAAGCCCTTGCCGCACGATCATCCCGAGGATGCTGGCACGCGATGCGCCGAGTGCCGCGCGCACTCCGATCTCGCGGACTCGCTCCGTGACGGTGCCGGCAAGGACTCCGTAGATCCCAGCGGCTGCGAGTGCGAGCGCCACAAACGCGAACGCTTCAAACAGGATCAGCGCGAACCGGCGCTGCGCTTCCGACTTCGCCACCAGCTGGCTCGCCATCGCTATGCGCACGATCGGCTGGTCTTTGTCGACCGCCCAGACGGCGCGCTGAACGGCCGGGATGAGCGCGGCCGCGTCGCCCTTCGTGCGGACAACGAGCGACATCGCGCCGTCCGCGTACAGCCACTGCGACTCAGGGATGTACACGCCGTCGACCTTCGTTGACGACAGCGACAGATGCTTGACGTCACCGACAATCCCGACAACCTGAAGCCACGGTCCCTTGATCGGATCCATCAAGGAAATGAGCTGACCCAGTGCATCCTCACCCGGCCAGTATTTCTTCGCGAAACTCTCGTTCACGAGCGCGATCATCGGCTGTCCTCTCCTGTCCGCAGCGGTGATCGACCGGCCGCGAATCAGTGGAATGCGCATTGCCTCGATGTATCCGGGGCTTACTCCGTAGCGAAACGGCCCTGGATCGTCGGCTGGATTCGCGGCGGGGTGCGCCTTGATATGTGTTCCCTGCCCGTCGTAGTCGCCGCTCATCGGCAGCTGGTTGGTGAGCGCCGCGGCCTCCACACCCGGAACGTTGCGCACGTTCTCGAGCGCGCGATCGTAGAACGCGCGCACGAGCGAATCATTGTAGAGGTGCGTGCCGCCGGCCTGGATCTGCATCGTGAGAAGCCCGGATGCGTCGAAGCCTGGCTTCACGGCAAACACGCGTGCAGTGCTCTTCAGCAAGAGGCCGGAGCCGACGAGCAGCACGATCGCGAGCGCGACTTCCGAGATCACGAGCGACGCTCGCGTCACGCGCGACGAGCCCGCCGTGCGCCGCGTGCCCTGCTTCACGCCTTGATGCAGGTCAGCGCGCGTGGCATGGACGGCCGGAACGAGGCCGAACACGACGCCGACGATCGTCACAATCACCAATGCAAACATGAGCACTGGCCCGCTGACGTGGATCGACGCGACGCGCGGAAGCCCGGCCGGGCTGAGCGCGACGAGAGCCTTCACGCCCGCCACTGCCACGGCGACTCCCAGCGTGCCGCCGATCGCTGCGAGAAGAAGACTCTCGGTCAGCAGCTGCCGCACGACGCGTCCGCGTTCCGCACCGAGCGCAGCGCGAATCGAGAGCTCGCCCTGTCGCTGCGCGGCGCGGGCGAGCAGGAGGTTCGTAACGTTCGCGCAGGCGATCAGCAGGACGAGCACCACCGCGCCAAGCACCGCGAACAGCACGGGCCGCACATCCTTTGTGAGGTCGTCCTGCACGGCCGGCATGGCGAGCCCAATCGAGGAATACTTGTCCGGAAAATCGTGGCGAATGCGCTGGAAGATCACGTCCATCTCGCGCGATGCCTGCGCCGCGGTCACGTCCGGCTTCAGCCGGCCGACCACGCGGAGATGGCGACAGTCGCGGCAGCCCCACGGCAGCGTGACTTCATAGCGAAGCGGCGTCCACAACTGCGCGTTGGGCGCGAGCACGTTCTCGAAACTCTGCGGCATCACGCCGACGACGATGAACGGAAGCGCGTCGAGCGTGATCGTCTTCCCGACGATGGCCGTGTCGCCGCCGAACCGACCGCGCCAGAGTGCGTTCCCCAGGATCACCACACGCGGCGTATTGCGTACGTCGTCTTCTGCCCGGAACGTACGGCCAAGCGCCGCGTGCACGCCAAGCACGTCGAAGAACGTCGGCGAGACATGCTGGCTCTCCAGCAGCTGCGGCTGGTCCCCGCCGGTGAGCGTCACCGAACCCTGCCCCATCGCCGCCATGGACGCGAACGATTTGCTGTCACGAGCGAGGTCGACAAACGTGGCGTAGCCGAGATACGACGTCGCGCCGTCCTGCTTCTCGCGTTCGTAGATCATGTGCACGCGATCCGCGTGCGGATACGGCAGCGGCTCGACGATGATCGGATACACCGCGCTGAAAATCGCCGTCGTGGCGCCGACGCCGAGTGCGAGGGTGAACACGGCGAGCGCGGTGAATCCCGGGCGTCGCGCCAGCAGGCGGAACGCAAAGCGCAGGTCGTTCAGCGTGTTCGTCATGATGCCGTCTCCGGTCGATGTGGCGGCCATACGCTCGTGCGGCCGCGCGCCGAATCTGATCGGCGCGTGCAATACTTCATTCCAGTACCAGCGATGGGCGGCGCTGGCGCTCCGCGTGGTGGTGACGTCCGTGCGGAACGCCTCCTCGAGGTCGCCGATGAACGCGTCGCGTTCGTCGCGCGCCAGCAGGCGGCCGAGCAGCCATCGCGCGAGCCGCGGCGACGAGACGCGCGGCGCGCTCATGGCGTCTCCCACGACGCGTCGACCCCGCGCGCCATCGTGCGAATCGCCGCGAGGCTTCGGCGCAGTGCCCGGCGCCCCGCCGCGGACACGATATAGTGCTTCTTCCGGCGCCCGCCGCGCTCCTGCGTCGGTTCGCCGATCCGCGAGCTGACGAATTCCTTCTCCTCCAGCCGCGCGAGGGTCGAGTAAATGGAACCGAATGAGAGGTCGCGCCGCGCGCGCAGCGCGATCTCGCGGCGGACAGTGACGCCGTACGCGTCCTCACCCAGGCGGATGAGGGCGAGGAGGACGAGCTGTTCGAGTTCGCCGAGGGTGGTGGGCATATGTTCGTGTTTGTCGAAGATATAGACATAACCAACCGCGAAAGGGTTGCAATATGTCTGACAACCCCCAGCCCACGACCCCTAGCCCACTACGGTTTGCAGTTACCCGTTTCCCTGAACTTCGGACAGTTAGCTCGCCCGCAGCGCCTCGGTCGGCTCCACTTTCGCCGCCCGCCGCGCCGGCGGCCAGCTCGCCCCAAGCGCGACAATTCCGAGCAATAGGACAATCACGGCGTACGTCGCCGGATCGCCCGGCTTTACGTCGAACAGCATCGAACCGAGCACCCGCGTGAACGCGAACGCCGCCGCGATCCCGACCGCCCCGCCCAACCCCGCCAGCACGAGGCCTTCACCGATGACGCCGTGCAGTACCTGCGACTGCTGAGCGCCGAGCGCCATGCGAATCCCGATCTCGCGCGTCCGCTGAAGCACCAAGAACGACATCACGCCGTAGATCCCTATCGCCGCAAGCGCAAGCGCCGCTGCCGCAAATAGCGCGAGCAATGACGCGCTGAACCGCGCTTGCGCCGTCGCGACCGCGGACCGCGTAACCATGCTCTGGATGTCGAACACCGGGAGCCCGGGCACGAGGCCGCTCACGATCCGGCGCACGGCCGGTACGAGCGTGAGCGGATCGCCGCGCGACGTGCGGACGAAGATCATCATGCGGGGCTCCGGTGACTGCGCGTACGGGATGTACACATCGGCGATCGGAAGCGAGTCGACCGTCCGATACCGAACGTCACCGATCACGCCGACCACCGTCGCGCCATCCTGGAATCCGCCCTGCCATATCCCCGCGCGCTTGCCGATCGGGTCCTCGCCCGGCCAGAACTTCCGGGCCGCTGTCTCACTGACAAGAATCGACTTCGGCCCGCCGAAGCGGTCGTCCGCGTTGAACAAACGTCCGCGCTTGAGCGGAACGCCGAGCGTCGCGGGCCACGAGGGCGTGATCCAGTGCACACCGATTCTCGGCAGCGTGCCGGCCAACGATGGATCTGTCGCCGGCGGATTCAAGTTGATGCGGGTCGTGTTTCCCCCGCCGCCGAGCGGTGGGCTGTCACCGAGCGCGACGTTCGTCACACCGGGCAGCGCGCCGAGCTCAACAAGCAGGCGATCGTAGAACCCCGGGAGTGAATCGCGCGCGACGACGCCGCGCGGCATCGTCAGCCGCAGCGAGAGCACGCCCTTTGGTTCAAAGCCCGCGTTCACGCCGAGAAGGTTGGCGAGGCTGCGAATCATGAGGCCCGACCCGGCGAGCAGAACGATCGCAAGCGCGACCTCGGTGACAACGAGCGAACGCCGACTCGTGAACCAGCGCAGGCCGCGGCCGTGCGAGGCATGGCCGGTCTTCATGTCATGCGACAGCCCGGGCCGCGTCGCCTGCAGCGCGGGAACGAGCCCGAACAACAGGCCTACGATCACCGAGATCGCGAGGGTAAACGCGAGCGCCGTTACATCAAGATGAATCGAGGCGAAGCCAGTCACGCCAAGCCCCGATATGTTCTGCACGCGCAGTGTCTCCGCGGGGTTCGCCGCCGCGAGTGCGCGCGTGCCCCACAGCGCCACGCCGACGCTCGCCGCGCCCCCGAGCATGGCGAGCAGCGCACTCTCTGCAAGAAGGAACCGCACGAGGCGGGCGCGGCCTGCGCCGAGCGCGAGGCGAATCGCGATTTCCTGGCGCCGCGCCGTCGCACGTCCCAGCAGGAGACTCGCGAGATTCACGCAGGCGATCAGCAGCACCACCCCCACCGCGCCAAACAGCACGAGCAGTGACTGTCGCACCATCGGCGACACGCGTCCCGCATCGAGGGACGCAACGCGCACATCCCACGGCGCTTCGTGATCCGGATCGGGCCACGCAGCGTCGATCGCCTTGGTCCACTGTGGAGCCGCGCCAACTGCCTGCGCGAGCGGCACGCCGTTCTTCAGTCGCGCGACGAGCTTGAACTCATGCGACCACGCCTGCGTCGGTCCGATATCGGCCATCGTGCGCGTGGTGATCGGCACGAACAACTCGGCCACACCCGACAGCCCTTTGAACCCCTGCGGCATCACGCCGATGACTTCGAACGGCGTTCGTTCTATGCTGATCTGTTTGCCGACGATCACGGGGTCGGCGTTGAAGCGGCGCTTCCACAGGTCGTCTGAGAGGAGCACGACTTTGCGGGTGTCGTAGCCGTCGTCGTCCGCAGGATCGAACGCGTGTCCGATCGCCGGCGCGACGCCGAGGGTCGAGAGGTAATGCGCGCCTGCCCACTCGCCGGAGAGGCGCTCCGCGTCGTCGCCGGTGAGGCTGAAGTTTCCTTGCTGCCAGAGCGCGTTATCCTGAAATACCTGCTGAGCGTCACGGAAGGTGCGGTACTTCATCCACGACCACGGCAAGCCAGTGACCGGCGGAGCGCCATCGCGCGCGGGGGCGCTGAAACTCACGTCTGCGAGCTGGCCGGGATTCCGGAACGGCAGCGGCCGGAACATCAGCGCGTTCACGGCGCTGAAGATCGCGGTGTTCGCGCCTATTCCAATGGCGAGCGTGAGGACTGCGGTTACGGTGAATCCAGGGCGTCGCGCGAGGCCGCGCGCGGCGTGGCGAAGATCCTGCGCGAGTTCCTCGATCCGTTCGTGCATGGCCATGGTGCGCTCCCGTTGATCGGCGGAGTGGTGAAGGCGTTCGCGTGCGCTGTCGTAGTCATCACCGAGGCGGCGCCGCGCCTCGGCGATCGCTTCGTCGCGTGACATTCCGCGAGCGACGAAGTACTCGACGCGCTCGTTGACGTGAAAGCTGATTTCCGCGTCCATGTCGTCGCGCACGATGTCAGGGCGGCGCACCGCGAGCCTGAAGAGGCGGCGGACGCCTGCGCGGATGCCGTGCGGACGCTCGGACATCGCCTAGACGGAGCGGCGTTCGAGGATCGCGCTCATCGTCGCGGCGTACTTCGTCCAGCTTGAGGATTCGGCACGCAGGTATGCGCGGCCGGCCGCGGTCATTTCATAGTAGCGGGCGCGGCGGTTGTTCTCAGTGATCCCCCACTCCGCCGAGATGTGGCGGCGCTCCTCCATGCGATGGAGCGCCTGGTAGAGCGCGCCATCGTCCACGCTGAGCTCACCGCCCGAGCGGTCCTCGAGCCAGCAGGTGATCTCGAAGCCATGCATCGGGCCCCAGCTGAGGGCCTTGAGGACGAGGATGTCGAGCGAACCTTTGACCAGCGGCATTAAGCAGTCTCCCCCCAGTGTCTTCAACTGAGACACTGGGGGGAGGGAAAGGGTTGTATCCTGGAGTTTACCTGCGAGTTAACTCGTTACTTGTTGGTTGGTTAACCGAGGTTGCTTCTGTTAGCCAACCAACAAGAAACGAAATCACACGCTTTGCTCACCTGTCTACATCGCAATATTCGGCTTTGCCGGCCCCTCAACTGTCGTCGGCACCACCGGCTGGAGCCCCGCCGCCTTGAGCAAAGTATTGATCTTGTCGAGGTAGAGCTTCACCGATTTGTCATAC
>JBOHTH010000084.1:0-1843 GCA_050733535.1 Gemmatimonadaceae bacterium
GTCATGAGTGTTCCTTGAGGTATCCCACGAGCCCCAGGACGTCCTGCCACACGAGACGACCGATGGCGCCGGAGCTATATACCGACACGACGACGCGTCCATCGGGCGACAGGAGGAAGCCGGTGGACTGGATGTAAGGCGCCGTGTGACTCGGGGCCGGATCGTAGAACGCGCCGATGGCTTCCGCGGTCTCGAGCACCGGCAACCCGTAGGCGATCGGAAACGTCGCGCCGGCCTTTGCCTGCGTTTCCCTCGCGTGTTCAATGCTATCGACCGACGCCGAGATCACGCCGATCCCTTCGGCCGCCAACTTCTCGAGCCCACCCTGGAAGCTCTTGAGCTGCGCGACGCAGTACGGGCACCAGTGGCCGCGATTGAACAGGACCACGTTCCACGGCTGTTTGAAACCTTTGGGCACTGCGACTTCGGAACCGTCAATGATGTGGAATCTGAGTCGGGGGAATACATCGCCCGCATCAAGCACTGCCCTGCTGCCGCGTGCCATTTCGATTCTCCCTTTCTTGAACGGTGAGATACTACAGCTGAGCGCTGCCGCCATCCACGGCGACTTCAGCGCCTAACATGAAACTCGATTCGTCGGACGCCAGGAATACCGCGGCGCTCGCCAACTCCTCGGGGCGGCCAAAGCGCTTCATCGGAACTCGACCGCGAATCGACTCACCCATTGCCTCCATGGCTTCGGCGGTGAGCCCCATGCGGCCGAAGATCGGCGTTTCGACGGGGCCGGGGCAGAGCACGTTCACGCGCACGCCCTTGCCTGTGAGTTCAGCCGAGAAGCTCCGCGCCAACGAGCGCACCGCCGCTTTGCTCGCCGCATATACCGACGCCCCGGGCATTCCCTTTTCGACGACTGAGGATGTCGTGAGGATGACCGACGCGCCGTTCGCGAGCAATGGCAACGCTCGCTGGACCGTGAAGAAGAGGCCTCTCGTGTTCACGTCAAAGATGGAATCGAAGAAGGCCTCCGATACCTGTTCGAGCGGAACAAAGCGCGCGACTCCCGCGTTGGCGAACAACACGTCGATGCGCCCGAAGCGTTCCTCCGCCGTATTGAACAGCGTCTCCCGATCTGTACCCCGCGAGACGTCGGCCCGGACCACGACGACTTCGGCTCCGAGCTCACGCGCCGCATGATCGAGCGTCGCCTGATCGCGCCCCGCGATCAGGACGCGTGCGCCCTCGTGTACGAAGGCCCTTGCCGTCGCCAATCCGATTCCGCTGTTGCCGCCGACGATGACGGCGACCTTCCCTTCAAGGCGTCTCATGGCACACATAGTCAGTCGGGCCAATTTGAGTTCCATCGCACACCGGCTGGGAACCAATTCCGCAGTCCTGGACTAGGTCTCTGCGAACCCTTGGTGTGGAGACTGCTTGCTGGAACCCGGCTCCCTGACACGATTGCTCGTGCAACGGCCCATTCTGGCCGTCGCTTTGGTGTACGGCGGCGGCGTGGCGACCTCGCTCACGCCGTGCATCTATCCGATGATTCCTATCACGGCGGCCGTGGTGGGCGGACAATCGGCGGGGCGCGCGCCGTTCGGCCGTGTGGCGGGGCTGACGGCCTCCTACGTTCTGGGGCTCGCGCTCTTCTACGCCGTGCTCGGGCTTTTCGCAGGACTCACCGGCACGCTGTTCGGCAGCATCAGCACGAGCCCGTGGCTCTACCTGCTTCTCGCGAACCTGCTCGCCGCATTCGGACTCATGATGCTGGACGTCCTGCCGATTCCCGTTCCGCCCGCATGGATCGCGCGGGCGTCAGTGCTCGGCGACGGCGGGCGGTACGCGGGCGCGTTCACGATGGGCGCCGCCTCAGGCCTCGTGG
>JBOHTH010000085.1:0-4622 GCA_050733535.1 Gemmatimonadaceae bacterium
CCATTTGAAGAACGTGCAGCAGTTCGGCGTGCCGGTGGTGATCGCGATCAATCGGTTCGGCGCCGATACGGACGCCGAACTGAAGATGGTGCACGATTACGCCGCGAAGCTTGGCGTGGAGGTCGTGCTGTGCGAAGTGTTCGCCAAGGGCGGCGCCGGCGGCGAAGAGCTTGCGCGGAAAGTGCTCGCGATGCTGAAGGCCAAGACGGCTGCGTACAAGCCGCTGTATGATGCCGCGCTGCCGATCAAGGAGAAGATCGACACGATCGTGAAGAAGGTGTATGGCGGCGACGGTGCGGACTACGCGCCGTCGGCGGAGCGCGCGATCGAGTATCTGACGTCGATCGGCCTCGGGAACACGCCGGTCTGCATCGCGAAGACACAGTATTCGCTGACGGACGATCCGACGCGGCTATGCAAGCCGACGGGGTTTCGGATCACGATCAACGAAGTCTATGGGAGCGCGGGTGCCGGGTTTGTCGTGGCGAAGGCGGGCGACATCATGACGATGCCTGGCTTGCCGAAGGTGCCGGCGGCCGAGGGGATGTCGATTGATGAGAAGGGGCAGATTGTGGGGCTGTCATAGCGCAGTGACGCAGAGGCGCAGCCGCCCTGCCGCGGAGTGCCGGCGCCCGCTGGAGTATGCGCTGTTCAGGCCGCTCGGATGAGCGCGCAAGAGGCGTGTCGGGGTGTCGCCGACGTGCTGGAGTTGCGCCAAGTAGTTGCCGAAGCCGACGTCAGAGCGCAACGTTGTTGATGCGCGCACACCGAGGCTGCTACGCTGCGGTTGCTCTTGAGAACGTTGCGCGCTGCGCGACTGCACAATCGTAGTCGGAGGCCGGCGAATGGGAGCCGTTCGAGCCAATGTAGAGATCATTGAGGGCGCGTTCCTGGCGGGCGCGTTGTTTACCCGCGACGGGGTACTGACCGTCTTTCGAAAGGGCTTCGCACCCGAGCACGTACGAGACGCAATGCGACAGGTATCGCTGGATGTTGAGGTTGCATCGTTCAAGATCACTAAGACCGCGTTGAAGATGCCGCCGCTTCCGCTCGGGGCAGTCTTTGGCGTTCTCTTCAGCGTAGTGACGGCTGCAGTCGGAAAACATATGAGCGAAGCCCATGTCGTGCTTCAAGACGGTGCCGCGCTCCGGCTTCGAGCGGAGCCGAGTATCATGGAAGAGCTCGAGCGGGCGATATCAAGGGGCAGTGTTACTCCCGAGAAGTCCGGCTCGTAGCGCACCTGAGCACGCGGGCGCCGCTGATCGGTGCACGGCCATGTGACGGTCGCACGGCTGATCAGTCTGACATGACCTGCATTGCGGATCCGTATGAGCGAAGGGCTGCTCAGCATAAGTTCGACCCGCTAACACATCGCCTGGGATCAATGGCCTTTTTTCTGTTTATTGATGAGAGTGGACACGATCGCGGCGAGTCGCCCTATGAGGTTCTGGCGGGCATCGCCGTTGAAGACCGAGACTTGTGGAACCTCATCGACGACATGATGCGGCTTGAACGCGAGGCCTTTGGCTTGGTCTATTCGCGACAGAAGGACGAGATCAAAGGGAAGAAGATCTTGAAGCGCAAGGTGTTTCGGCACGCGGCCCAACTGCCCGCGATTGATCCAGATCGTCGAAGGCATCTTGCACGGGAGTTCTTGCTGGACGGCGCGGCGGTCACGAAGGAGAAGGTCACGGCGCTCGCGCAAGCAAAGTTATGGTTTGTGCGCGAAGCGCTCAATCTGTGTCTGCAGTTCCACTGTCATGCATTTGCAAGTATTGTCACGCGAGATGCTCCGCGACCCGTCGCGTCGGTTCTGAGAAAGGACTATGCCTATTTGTTCGAGCGTTTCTACTACTTCTTAGAAGACCGCGGGCGTGACGTGCAAGGTTTGATTGTCTTCGACGAACTCGAGAAGACGCAATCAAAAATTCTGCTGGGCCAGATGGAAGAGTACTTCTTGAGAACTGCAAACGGTCGCCAACGCGCGCGACAGGTTATCCCTCAAGCATTCTTCGTACACAGCGACCTGACGACAATGATCCAAGTCGCAGATTTGATCGCCTATATCATTTCGTGGGCATTTCGAATTCCTGAAAAACTCGACGCACCTGCCAGGCAGGAACTGGGCGAATTCGCTGACTTGGTGGCCGGCCTTCGCTATCGGACAGTTCGGGAAAAGATGGGGAATCCGAACTTCACGATTTGGAGCTTCGCGGCGATCGACAACCTACGAAGCATCGATGAACGAACTCAGGGTGCCTAGAAAAGGAAAAGGCAATGAAACGTCGCCGTTCCAAAGCCTCCACCACAATAATAGATGGCTTATACCTCATACACAAGTGGGGAGCCATACACGCGCGGTAGTTTTCACGAGATGAGACTCGCCCTGCGCTTCATCGCCGTTGTTTGCGCCGCCGTCGCGCTCGCTGGGTGCGACTCATCCTCCGCCTCAGCCACCGCCCCCGTGACCGACATCACCAAAGCAACGTTCGCCTCGAGTCTCGGCATCGATCTCTCGGCGATGACCCGGACGAGCGACGGTGTGTACTATCAGGACTCGCCTGCGGGCACCGGGGCGTCGCCCGTGCCCCAGGCCCAAGTGACGGTGAACTACACCGGCTACCTCACCAACGGCTCGGTGTTCGATACGAGCGTCGGAAAAACGCCGTTCAAATTCACCTTTGGCGTGGGTCAGGTCATCGCCGGCTGGGATGAAGGCCTGCTCGGAATGAAAGTTGGCGGCACGCGGACGTTGGTCATCCCGCCGTCGCTGGGCTACGGCGCGAATGCCAACGGACCGATCCCGGCCAACTCCATCCTCGTCTTTACGGTGACGTTGGTCTCTGTCCCGTAGGCGGCTTACTTTAAGCGTTGCACGTACGCGGCTTCTTCTCAGATCCCATGGCGACCGTTCAAGTCCGTTACATCGTGGATGACATCGAGGCGGCCATTGCGTTTTATGTGACGCAATTTGGCTTCCACCTCGACATGCATCCGGCGCCCCCGTTTGCGATGCTATCCCTCGGCGACCTGCGCCTCGTATTGAGTGTGCCGAATCCGCGCGGTGGCGGTGGCCAGCCAATGCCCGACGGCACGCCGCAGCGCCCCGGTGGCTGGAACCGCTTTGCGGTGCAGGTGAAGGATCTCGCTGGCACGGTCGAGCGGCTTCATGCAGCGGGCGTCGCGATGCGCAACACAATCGTCACCGGCGTTGGCGGCAAGCAAGTAATCGTCGAGGATCCCGCAGGGAATGCGGTGGAATTGTTCGAGCCGACTGTCGCCGAGGCGCATCTCAAGGATTCGTGAATCCGGGGAGGCACGGATCTCGACGGCGAAGTGAAACGGTCAGGGATGTGCGGTCGCGACGAGGAGGTCATCAATCCACACGTACTGATCGACCGCCGCTCCCGCATTCACCCACGGCCCCATCAGGAACGTCCGAAACTGCATCGTGGGGTTTGCGCCGGTGCGGAAGTACACGTTGTGACGATCCATGGTCTGCACGCCGTCCACCCAGTACTGATAGACTCCGTCTTGTAGCGCAATGCCCGCCACGACGGTGTTCATCTGCTGGTAGCTCTCGATGTGGTGCCAGGTGGTCTTTGTCGCGTCGGTGAAGTCGGCAGCGGTCGGGTTGAAATACTTCGCGTCCATATACTGGGAGCCGTTCTTGTACAAATCCCAGCCCACCGTGCTGGTCGCGTCGTCGACCTCGTGCTTTCCGTTCGCGCCCGCGATCGACCGGTTCTCGGTGATCCCGAACAGATCCACGTTGATCTTTGTGGCATCGATCATCAGGACATCCGCAATCTCGATATTTGCGATGAACTTTCCGCTTGAGTACAAGTACTGCTCGTAGCTGGTCAGGTGGGAGACCGACGGGCCGATATAGTGATCGTCGGCTGTCGTCAGGAAATAAAACAGATGTCCCATTTCGGAAAAGTTCGAACTCGTCTTGACCCAGTACGAGAGGTACACGGAGTTGCTCGGGGTAAAGTCGTGGCGCGTCGTCCCGAGTCCCTGCGGTGCCACGTCCCCGATGCTCCAATGGAATTGCAGCGCGTGCGTGCCTGCGCTGCCGGGCCGTGCGTCGGCGGTGATCGCGATGCCCGTGGCATCGAACCAGTTGCGGCTCGAGATATTCGTATCCTCGAAGCCCTCGGACAACAGTGTGATGCCCGCAGTTGCCGTGATGGTCACCGCTGACGTATCTGCCAGCGTACCGCCTTGCTGCACGGCGATCACGCGGAAGGTGCCCGCCGTGCTGCCTGCTGTGTACAACCCGGCGCTCGTGATTGTGCCGCCGGTCGCCGTGTAGTTCACAGCGGGTGCGGTCGTTCCGCCGTCGCTCCATACGCCGCTCACCGAAAAGGACTGCGTGCCGCCGGTCGACAGGCTCACGGTCGCCGGTGTCAGCGTCATATGCGTCAGCGTGGGTGGCGGCCCAGCCGTGATGGTCACTCCCGAGGTATCCGCCAGCGTACCGCCCTGCTGCACGGCGATCACACGGAAGGTGCCCGCCGTGCTGCCCGCCGTGTACAACCCGGCGCTCGTGATCGTGCCGCCGGTTGCCGTGTAGTTCACCGCGGGGGCGGTCGCTCCGCCGTCGCTCCATACGCCGC
>JBOHTH010000086.1:0-3551 GCA_050733535.1 Gemmatimonadaceae bacterium
TACTACTACGCCGCCGGAACACGCGGTGCGGGCGAGCCGGTCATCTTCCTGCACGGATTCCCCGCGTCGTCGCAGCTCTGGCACAGTGTCGTGCGCGAAATGCCCGAGGGGCACCGGCTCGTCGTCACGGATCTCCTTGGCTGCGGGAAAAGTGACCGCCCGGGGCTCGCGCCGCTTACCGCTGTCGCGCACGCCGATCGGGTACGCCTGCTGATGGACGAGCTCGGCATCGACGCCGCGTGCATCATCGGACACGGCATGGGAGGAGCGGTAGCGCAGGCGCTCACGCTGAACGCACCGGCGCGCGTGACGCGCCTCTGCCTCGTGAACAGCACGGCCTTCGACACGTGGCTGCGGCGAGCCATGCGGGTCGCGCGCCTTCTCTCCGCGATTCCGGCGGTCGGCCGCGCGGCCGGAGCGCCGCTGCTGGCGAGCCTCGTGCACGGATCGTTGCTCAAGGGCTTTGCCGACGAGGAGCACGGGCGCCACGACCTCGACAACTATCTTCGCGCGTACACGATGCGCCTCGGCGCCGACGCGCTCGTCTCACAGCTCCGCGCGCTACATGACCGGACCGTTGCTCCGCTCGGCGCGCGGCTCACTACGATCACGCAGCCGACGGCGATTGTGTGGGGCGCACGCGATCCGTGGCTGCCCCTCCAGTTGGGTGACCGGCTTCGCGACGCGATTCCCGGGGCAACACTCGATGTGATTCCCGACGCCGGACATTTTTCGCCGGAGGATGCACCCGCGCGGGTGGCTGCGAGCATCGCAGAGTTGCTCGGCAGAGATTAGCTCACGAACGGCTCGATCGCGTTGGGAGGGAGGAGAGAGCGGCGAGTGATGAGCAGGACGCGGAGATGCGGGATTTCGGCCCGGCGCGGAGTGCGGAGGAGGAATCCTGGATTCAAGGTAGGCTCTTTCTCTCCCTCTCCAAGTTCCCCGTTCCTCTTCCGCGCTCCACACCGGGCCGATGTTCAGCATCCGGATTCCATTTCCGCGCTCCACACCGGGCCGATGTTCAGCATCCGGACTCCATTTCCGCACTCCGCGCCGCGCTCGAAAGCTTACAGCTTCCTAACCTCATTCGCCGCGTCGAGCACCCGCCCAATATCAGTGGACAGCGCCCGCGCCTCCTGCGTCGCGCCGGTTGTCGCATCCAGCTTCGCGTCCAGTCCGCTCGACCGCAGCTTGAACAAATCCAGCTTCATCGTCTGCAGCACGAGCGACGCGCGCTCGAGCTGTTCTGCCACGGCCGTGCGGCGCGCGGCGAGATCCTTGAGCGTCGCCATCTGGCGGTCAAGCAGCTGCAGGCGCCGCTCCAGGTCCGGGGCGTCCGCCGGTCCCGCCTTGGCTTCTGCGATCCGGCGCTCCAGCGCGGCAATCGACGCCGGCGATGCATCGGTGTCCAGCTGGTGCAGTCCCTGCGCGAGCGATAGCACGCGCTCCACGAGCGCGTCGACCGTCGGCTGGATCTCGGGTAACAGCTGGCGATCCGCCGCGGAAAGTTTCGCGAGAACGTCCGCGATCGTGCCCTTCGAATTCACCGCATCGCGAATCGCCTGACCCTGCGGACCATCCAGCACCTCACCCGGAATGGCGGCGAGTTCCGGTGCCGCGCCGCGCGGCGCCGGTGCGTAGGCCGGAGCGGGCGACTCGCCCAGCGCCGCCGACGCCACGGATTCAGGCTGGCGCTGGAATATCCGGTGGAGCGGAATGCCACTGATCCACAGTCTCGACACTCGCGCGAGCGTCATCACACCAATGGCGGCGGCGGGAAACACGAACCACCATCTGCCCGGTGCGGTCATAACGTTGATCACGGCCAGCGTCGTGACGCCGACCACCGCGCCGGTCAGCGAGCGTTGCACGCGGCGAATGCGCTCTTCGGGCGTTCGCGGGCCGAGCAACCCCGAGCGCGTTACACGCCTCAGTTCCCGCTTGGCGATGCGAGCGTCGAAGGACTTCTTGCCATAGCGCTCGCGCCACCTGCGAGTTTCTTCTTTCCACTCGCGGAGCGCCTCGCGTCCGTATTCGCGCGTCCCCGGGTCGAGCATCCATCCCTGAGGCAGCGCCGGAAATTTTGGATACGCCGGCTGGGCGCCGCGCGCGCCCGCCGAAGCCGGTGAGACTTGTGAACCCGCCGGATGCAGTCCGAGCGCGCCGAGCACGTGGCCGGTGACTTCCAGCCCAAGCTCCGCCCCGTACGCGGCGGGATCGAGTCCGCCCTCGTCCCCAGCGCCGCGGCGCCATGGGTGCTGCGCAGCGGAACGCGCCTCGTTCGGCGCGACCGCGGTTTCGGCGAGCGCATCGCGAAACGCCGACGCGTTAGGCCAGCGGTCGTCGCGCCCCTTTGCCATCGCGCGTTCGATCGCGTAGACGAGATTCGCCGGAAAGTCGGGGCGCACCTCTCCGAGCGGACGCGGCCGCTCGCTGATGTGCTTCATCAGCATGGACGGCGTGTTCGCGGCCTGGTGCGGCAGCTCCCCGGCGAGCATCTGGTAGCCGACAACGCCGAGCGCGTAGATGTCGGCGCGGCCATCCACCTCGCGGTCGCCCATCGCCTGTTCCGGGCTCATGTATGCGGGCGTGCCGACCGCGACGCCGGTAACGGTGAGCCGCGCCTCGCCTTCGGCGGCGCGCGCGATGCCGAAGTCCGACACCATCACGTGTCCCGTCGCCCCATCGACCAGGATGTTGTCGGGCTTTACGTCGCGGTGCACGACGTGCCGGGCGTGCGCATAGGCGAGTGCGTCGGCCACTTCGCGAAGCATCGCCCGCACGGTTGCGATGGGTGGCCGCGGATCGTGGGCGAGGCGCTGCGCCAGCGTCTCACCCACGACGAGCCCCATCGAGAAGAACACCACGCCGTCGATCTCGTCGACCGTGAAGATCGGGACGATGTTCGGATGCGAAAGCTGCGCCGACATCTGCGCCTCGCGCAGGAAGCGCGACTTGACCTCCGCGCGAAATGCGAGCTCCGGCGGCAGAACCTTCAGTGCGACCTTGCGGTGCAGGCGAACGTCGCGCGCCCGGTAGACCACGGCCATCCCGCCGCGTCCGATCTCGTCCTCGATCTCGAAGAGCGCGCCGACCGCGTGCTCGACGCGGTCGCGCAGCGCGTCGCGCTCGGTCACGACCGTCCCGACTCGGTCCGGGGCTGGTTCGACCTCGGGTTCATGCGGGCCATTTCATCTGCCACGTACACAGCGTTGTCGACTTCCCGCGCAAGCGCCATCGCCTGATCCGCAACCGACGTGATGTGCTGCCAGCTTTCGGCGTTCGTCCCGGTGCGCAGGCGCACCACGTCGAGCCGCATGTTTTGCAGGGCGAGCGCACAGCTCTCGAGCTTTCCGTTCATTTCGCCGCGGCGGCGCGACAGGTCCGCGACGGTCCGCCGCTGGCGCTTGAGCGCGGCGAGCCGCCGCACACGATCTTCGCTGCCCGCGCGGTCGAGCGGGTTGGCCTGCGACTCAAGCAGCGAGATCTCCTTCTCGATCTTGTCCGCGGAAACGTTCCCGGCGGACCGGTCGAGCTGCTCGAGCGACGCG
>JBOHTH010000087.1:0-45366 GCA_050733535.1 Gemmatimonadaceae bacterium
GCCCTAATCCGCGCTTCGAGAATTATCTCGCGGTTCACGACAAATGGATGACGCGATTCCTCGACGACGGCTTCGTCGTGGAAGACCGTTGTGAATTCACGTTCCTTCCTCCAACGATTCTACTCCAAGGGGCGATCATCTGCCTGAACGGACTGACTCTTGAGGTCGAAAAGGAGATTGCGATTCTCGGTGGAACGAGAATGGATGCGAGGGTGCAGACTCGACGGTTCCGCTATCACGCGTGGGTTCGCGGCATGCACAATATCCTGCGCTATGAATCCGCCCATGACCACCGTCCGCACGCGCACAAGCACGAATACAACACATTTGGAGACGGGCGTGAGTCCCGGGTACTCGACTTGCTCGACGAGGATGAAATTCCGACGTTGGGCGAAGTCGTTGCCGAACTGCAACTTTGGTATCAGGAAAATGCCTCGCAGCTAAGGCGGCTTTCATAAACTCCCGATCGCCGCTCAGAGCGATTTCGGGTCGACACATGCCACGGTGCCTGAATCCATCCTTCGTTCCAGCGTGCTCGAGGAATATCGGATACCCATCCGCGAACTCTGCGCGAAGTTCGACAGCCGTTACTGGCAGGGCGTCGACGCGGCGTCCGGCTACCCCGAGGAGTTCGTAAAGGCGCTCACCGCCGCCGGCTGGCTCGCTGCGCTCATTCCCACCGAGTTTGGCGGCGGCGGGCTTGGCGTCACGGAAGCCTCGGTGATCCTCGAGGAAATCAACCGCTCCGGCGCGAACTCCGGTGCCTGCCACGCACAGCTCTACATCATGGGCACGCTCCTGCGCCACGGATCGGCGAAACAGAAGGCACAGTATCTCCCGCAGATCGCGTCCGGTGCGCTCCGCCTCCAGTCGTTTGCCGTGACCGAACCCACCACGGGCAGCGACACGACAAAAATGAAAACCTTTGCTGAGCGCCGCGGTGATCACTACGTCGTGAACGGTCAGAAGGTGTGGATCTCACGCGTGCAGCACTCGGACCTCATGCTCCTGCTCACCCGTACGACTTCGCTCGCGGATGTCACCAGAAAAACCGACGGCCTCTCGGTGTTTCTCGTGGATCTGCGCGGCGCCGACCAGCGGGGGATGACGCTGCGCCGCATTCGGAACATGGTCAATCACGAAACCAACGAGCTGTTCTTCGACAACTTCGAAATTCCAGCGGAAAACCTCATCGGCAATGAAGGCGAGGGCTTTCGCTACATTCTCGACGGGATGAACGCAGAGCGCATCCTGATCGCGGCCGAGTGCATCGGCGACGGCTACTGGTTCACGGACAAGTCGCGCGCATACGCGTCCGAACGAACAGTCTTCGACCGGCCGATCGGCCAAAACCAGGGCGTGCAGTTTCCCATCGCACGCGCGTACGCAAATGTTCGCGCCGCCGACCTCATGCGCTACGAGGCCGCGCGCCTCTACGACGCGGGCCAGCCATGCGGCGAGGAATCGAACCTCGCCAAACTCCTCGCCGCCGACGCGAGCTGGGAAGCCGCGAACGCGTGCCTCCAGACGTTCGGCGGGTTCGGTTTCGCCGCCGAATACGACGTCGAGCGCAAATTCCGCGAGACGCGCCTGTATCAGGTCGCACCTATTTCGACCAACATGATCCTCTCATACATCGGCGAACACGTGCTCGGCATGCCGAGGTCGTTTTGAACGCGACGCTTCCGCTCGACGGCATCCGCGTCGTCGCGCTCGAGCAGGCCGTGACCGCGCCGTTCGCGAGCCGGCAGCTCGCGGACATGGGCGCCGATGTGATCAAGATCGAACGCCCCGACGGCGGCGATCTCGCGCGGCACTACGACGGCGCGCTGAATGGCGTCTCGGCGTACTTCGCGTGGCTGAACCGTGGCAAGCGGAGCATCGTGCTCGACGTGAAAGACGCGAAGGATCACGATGTATGCGACAAGCTGCTCGCGCGCGCCGACGTATTCGTGCACAACCTGGCGCCCGGCGCGGTGGAGCGGCTCGGCTACGGATACGACGTGCTCGCCGAGAAACACCCGCGGCTCATTTGGTGCGGCATATCCGGATATGGGCCGGACGGCCCGTATCAGAATCGGAAAGCGTACGACATGCTGATCCAGGCCGAGGCGGGCATCATCGGCATGACCGGCACGGAAGAGGCGCCGGCGAAAGTGGGCGTGAGCATCGTGGACATCGGGGCGGGGCTCTACGCCTATTCGTCGATTCTTGCCGCGCTCCTCAATCGCGCGAAGACCGGGCGCGGCGATCGCATCGATATTTCGATGTTCGAGTGTATGACCGAATGGATGAGCCCGCCGCTCTACGTGTTTCAGGGGACGGGCTTGGCGCCGAAACGTGCGGGCATCCGGCACAACATGGTCGTGCCGTACGGGGCGTATGCGTGCAAGGACGGGAGCGTGATGTTCGCGGTGCAAACGGACCGCGAATGGCGGCGGCTGTGTGAGCACGTGCTCGGCGACGCGACAATCGCGGACGACTCGCGGTTCGCGACGAATGAGGGGCGGGTGAAGAATCGCACGGTGCTCGAGAAGTTGATCGAGAATACGTTTGCAACGAGAACGGCGGAGGAGATTGGTGCGGTGCTGGAGCGGGCGGAGATTCCGACGGGGGCGATGAATGACGCCGCCGCGGTTGCGGCGCACGCGCAGTTGAACGCGCGGGAGCGCTGGGCCGACGTGGAGTCGCCCGGTGGTGTGTTCTCGGCATTGACGCCGCCGCACAACCTCTCGGGCGCCCCCGCGCCGATGGGGAAAGTGCCGGCGCTGGATGAGCACCGTGCGGAGATTCTCGCTGAACTGATGGCGTAGAGCCTGCGCCACACTCCCTGAGGAAGTCCCATGAGCACGATCCTGCAGGACCTCCGCCACGCCGTCCGGATGCTTCGCCACGCGCGGGCGTTCGCTCTCATCGGCATCCTCACGCTCGCACTCGGGATCGGCGCGAGCACCGCGCTCTTCTCCGTGGTCAACGGCGTGCTGTTGAACCCGCTGCCGTATCCGGCGAGCGCGCAGCTCACTGCGATCTATGAGAGCGCGCCGGGCGTGAGCCGCGGCCCCATGAGTTACCTGAACTT
Source organism: Gemmatimonadaceae bacterium (assembly GCA_050733535.1). Lineage (GTDB taxonomy): Bacteria > Gemmatimonadota > Gemmatimonadetes > Gemmatimonadales > Gemmatimonadaceae > Fen-1231. The sequence goes on from JBOHTH010000087.1 coordinate 3,080, forward strand.
CCTCGACTGGCAGCGCATGTCGCAAACGTTTCAGTCGATGGCAATCTACCGGAACCAGGACTTCAGCTTCACCGGCACCGGCGAATCAGAGCGCGTGACCGGCTACATGGTCTCCGCGGATTTCTTCCGCACGCTCGCGGCGACGCCAATCGCCGGCCGCGACTTCGTGGCCGGCGATGATCGCGTCGGCGCGGCGCCGGTGGTCGTCCTGAGCGGAGGATTCTGGCAGCGTCGGTTCGGCGGATCGCGTTCCGTGCTGAACACCACGATCACGCTCAACGGCGCGCCCTATACCGTGATCGGAGTGATTCCGCCGGGCTTCACCTTCTACGGCGAGCAACGTGACGTCTACACACCTATCGGCAGGTGGACTGACCCCTCATTCCGCGATCGCGGCATCGAGGTCAGTACGCACGCGATCGGGCGGCTCAAGCCGGGCGTGACCGTCAGCAAGGCAAACGCGGACATGAACGTCATCGCGCGCAGCCTCTCCGCAACGTATCCAGCCACGAACAAGAACGTCGCGGTCGACGTCATCTCGATGAAGCAGGACATCGTCGGCAACGTGCAGCCGTTCTTGCTCGTGCTCCTTGCGGCCGTGGCGTTTCTGCTGCTCATCGCGTGCGCGAACGTGGCGAACCTGCTGCTTGCCCGCTCGATGGGCCGCTCGCATGAGTTTGCGATTCGCGCGTCACTCGGAGCGAGCCAGTCGCGCATCATCCGCCAGCTGCTCACCGAGAGCGTATTGCTCGCCGGCGTGGGCGGTCTGCTCGGACTCGTACTGGCTGCCTGGGGAACGCGTGCCGTGCTTGCGCTGATGCCGGGGCGACTGCCGCGCAGCGGCGACATAACCATCGATGTGCGTGTGCTGCTGTTCGCTCTCGGCGTGTCGCTCGCGGCGGCGGTCTTGTTTGGTCTGGCGCCGGCGCTGCAAACCGCGCGGGTGAACCTGCAGGACGTGCTCAAGTCGACGGGCCGCGGCTCCAGCGGGCGGCGCACACGCATTCAGCGCGTGTTCATCGCGGCGGAGGTCGCGCTCGCGCTCGTGCTGCTCGTGGGCGCCGGCCTCATGCTGCGCAGCCTGCAGGCGCTCTGGCGCGTGGACCCCGGTTTCGTGCCGGCGCACGCGATCACCTTCACACTCTCGACGCCGTCGTCGCCCGGGACGACGTCGGCCGAGACGCGCGCGAAGCTGAGGAAGCTCGACGCGGCCATGCGGTCGGTGCCGGGAGTCGAGGCAGTTTCAGTGACGCTCGGGTCGCGCCCGATGATCCATGACACCTCGCTTCCGTTTTGGGTGGAGGGCCAGCCGAAGCCGGAGAATCTTCACGACATGCCGCAGACCATGTGTTATCTGGTCGAAAGCGGATTCCGTGAAGCGATGGGCGTCCGTCTGGAACGTGGGCGATTCGTGAGCGCCGGCGACGACGAGCGCTCGCCGGTCGTGGTTGATATCGACGACGTGTTCGCGCGGACGTATTTCCCCGGCGAGAACCCGATCGGCCGGCGAATCAACATCACCGGGTTCGACGTGCAGGCCGAAATCGTCGGCGTCGTACGGCATGTGAAGCAGTGGGGATTGGATGCCGACCCCAAATCCGCGATCGAGGCGCAGATCTACTATCCGTTTATGCAGCTGCCGGAGAAGCTCATGCCGATGGCCGCGGACGCCGTGGGTGTTGTGCTGCGCGCGAAGGGTAATCCAGCCGACGTGATGGCCACGGTGCGCCGGGCGGCGGGCGAGACGGAGCCGGGAGCTGTCGTGTACAGAGTGCAGACACTGGATGACGTGCTCGCCGGTTCGTACGCTGCGCGGCGGCTCTCGATGATTCTGCTGAGTGCGTTTGCGGCGCTTGCGTTGGTGCTCGCGTGCGTCGGCATCTACGGTGTGACATCCTATCTGGTTGCGCAGCGCACTCGGGAGATTGGCGTGCGCATGGCGCTCGGCGCGCAGCGGGGGGAAGTGTTGCGTCTCGTACTCGGGCAGGGCGCGCGTATGGCGGCGATCGGTGTCGTGACAGGCAGCACGGCCGCGCTCGGGCTCACGCGCCTCATGGCGAGTCAGCTGTTCGGCGTGACCGCGCACGATCCGTTGACGTTTGGGGCTGTTGCCGGGGTAATCATGTTCGTGGCGGTCGCTGCCTGCTACGTGCCGGCGCGCCGGGCCATGCGGGTGGATCCCGCCGTCGCGCTCAGGTCCGAATAACCGGGGGAGTCATGGATTCGAACGTTGGGGCGGACAGCAACGCGCGCGCTCACCGCGTTGTGACCGCTGGGCAGATCGCGTTTGCGGTCACAATGATCGGAATTGGGATCCTTGGGCTCGTACAAGGCCATTTCACGCCGACTTGGGCTGGCGTGCCGGCGACCTTTCCGGCGCGCAAGACGCTCGCCTACCTGAGCGCGCTGGTCTCGCTCGCGGCGGGCATCGGTTTGCTTGTTCCGCGCGCGGCCGCGAGTGCCTCGCGCGCACTGCTCGGCGCATTCACGGTTTGGCTGCTGCTGTTCCGAGTGCCTGTTGTTTTCAGGGCGCTGGGCGATTCAGGTGCTTGGTGGGCCGTCGGCGACAGCGCCGTGATGATAGGTGCCGCATGGGTGCTGTACGTGTGGTTCACCGGCGAGCGCTCGCCTCTTGGCACCGGCAAGACCGGGCTGCGCATTGCACGCGCGCTGTACGGCCTCGGGCTGATTCCGTTTGGCGTCGCGCACTTTACCTATCTCGCGCGCACGGTCTCGATGGTTCCGGCCTGGCTGCCGTGGCACCTGATGTGGGCCGATCTCTTTGGGGTCACTTTTATCGCGGCGGGCGTCGCGGCGATAACCGGTGTGTGGGGTCGCCTTGCGGTCGGGTTGTCGGCGGTGCAGCTAGGGTTGTTCACGCTGCTCGTGTGGGGTCCGGTGGCTGTGGGCGGGCGAGCCACGGCGTCGGATTGGGCGGAGACTGTGAGCTCATGCGTGCTGACGGTGGCGGCGTGGGTGGTGGCGGAGTCGTATCGCGTTAGTACCCAGGTTTGAGAAGCGGCAGATCAGTCGTCAGGTGACCGATAAGCCGTGGTCCGTCTCTCAAGCCTAAGTACTGACGCCTTCCGACTGAGACCTTGCAGTTCAAACCTGCGCACTCATCGCTCTGTCGTGAGGTGCTCGAGGATCAGCGGAAACACATCCCGCACCGCGTTCTTCCCGATGATCGGGTCGATATCCCCATATCCGGGAATCACCACGCGACGGTACAGCACCGCACCGTTGGCCTCGCTCAGTGCGTCCACCGTTGCCGCCGTGCTTTCGGGCAGAAAGCACCGGTTGTCGCCGCCGTGCAGGAAGGTGATCGGGATCGCCAAGCGGTCGAGATTGCGCACGTACGTTTCTCCATTCGTGCCGACCGCATGACCTTTGCGCACCATCTGCGCGACATGCGCGAATGCCGAGAGGCTCGCGACGCCGAACATCTCGTGCAGCGCATCGTGTGTCGCGCGGTTGAGCTGGTCGTGGTCAAAGAGCGGACCATACATGAATGTCACGCGCCGGCAGACTCTGCTCGTGCATGACGCCTCGACCTCTCCCGGGAGCACGCGCAAGCTCGCGTCGAACAAGCGCGCTCTCCAGCCGCGGCTCCCGCCTTCGTGCGCCGTCAGCGAGTGCTTGCCGAGGGATTTCAGAACGCCCGGAAGATGGAGTCCGGCCTTCAGCCGTGTCGCGCGTGGCACGGAAAGGTGCAGGCCGGTTTGCAGGCACACTGCGGACCGAACGCCCTCGAGTCCGTCCACGAGCGACATCAGGAGCGCGAGCGCCCCGAATCCCTGCGCCACCACGTCTACGGGTTTGGCGTCCGTCAGCTCGCGCACTTTCGCCAGCGCGGCGGGAAAATCGTGCGCCGCCACATCGTCGGCGGTGAAGTCTCCCTCGCTCGCCGGCAGGTCCGTGCTCGCCCGGTGCTCGAATACCCAGAGGTCGAATCCCGCCTCGTACAAATATTCGACGAGGCTGATGTCGACTGTATCAGTGGAGAACACGCGGCCCGACATGCCGAGACCGTGCGCCAGCAGCACGGGCCCCTTGTCGCCGCCGCGATAGCGCACGAGCCGCAGGGAGACGCCGTCCTTCGCCGTGAGAAAGTACGTCTCGGGCGGATCGGCGCGCAGCTCCCGCATCGTCCGCGGCGGCGCGTCGGGATCCAGCGCGCTCCGCCGGGCGAGCACACCACCGTACGTGTCGTACAGCGACCCCGCGAAGAACTGTCCGAACTCGGCCGCGGCCTTAAGGCGCCGCGAGATGCTCCCGGCGTTGGTCACCTTGAACGTCGCCAGCAGTCGCGCGAAGTCGCGTGGATGACTCTTGAGTATTGCGCGCCCGGCGACGGCGCCGCGCTCGTCCGGTCCCTCGTGAATCGTGGCAAAGAGCGTCGTCGTATCTGCCCAGAGGTCCAGCCCCGCCTTGTCGTCGCGAATATGCTTCGTTCCGACCAGGCAGAACTGCTCTCCGCCCTGCGCGGCCATCGGCATCCGGTAACTCATGCGCCGCGCGCGCGGGTCGTCGGGATCCTTCGTCAGCAGTTCAAACGTTCCGTTCGTGACGAACATTGGGTCCGGCGATAGCGCGGGCGCCGTGACCGACCCGTGCACGCGCGCGCTATGCGCAGGATTCCGCAGCAGCTCATCGAGGCTGCTCGACGCGATAGTGACTGTAAAATCAAACGTGTTGCCCGCGCGTTTTCCCGCTTCCGCGGCAGCCTGGAAATCGCCCTCGCCGCCGGCACTGAAATGCCCGTGCATGGTCTCGGTGAACTGAATGCCGATGCCGCGCTCGATGGCGGCACCCGCGCGCGGGCGGGAGGGCAGGTCGTAGCTGACCTTGATGCCGTGCTCCTCTGCGATGATCGCCGCGGTGCGCTCGGCCAGTGCCGAGATGGTGAAAAACGGGTTGATGCCGAGCGAACGCGGCATCACCGCTCCATCCGACACATACAGTCCGCCGTACACGTCAGCGCCTGATGTGCCAGAGAACACGCGACCCTGATGGTCCAACACGCCGTCCTCGGCGGTGTTGCCCATGCCACAGCCGCCGAGCGGGTGGACGGTGACCAGGTTGCGTCCCATGCGATCGGCCCACAATGGATTTTTTATATAGGTCCCGCCGAGCGCTTCGGTCGCCCGCAGCAACTCACGGTCGATGCGGTCGAAGATCGGCTGGCTGCCGCAATCGGCCCATGCGATGCGCACGCGATCGTTCACGAGTTCGATGCGGCCCTTGGAATCGTCATGCGCCATCACGAGGAACGTCTGCGTGTTGGCGACGGCGCCGGTGCTGCTTCCGGGCACGATTGCCTTGAGTTCGCGAACACGCGCGCCCGCGTACTCGCGCAGTCCTTCGTTCGTGCCGCGCCCGACCATGCGAGCGGCTAGGAACAGCGATCCGGCCAGCGCCGGTGCGAGCGTGGATGGAATCACGCCTTCCTCGATGATCATGCCATGGTCGAGATCGGGAGTTCCGCGCAGGTCGATGACGCCCGTGATGCAGGGGCCTGGTCCCGAGTCAGCGCGCGCACTCCCCACTCCAACGCCGCCAATGTGATGGTCCACATTGTACGCAAAGCCGAGCACGTCGCCGTTGCCGGTGAACCCGGTGCCAAGCCGGTCCGACGTCTTGAGTCCGGCCTCACGTGATCGCAGCAGAATCTCCGTGCTGCCAAGACTGCCGGCAGACAGGATGACCGTGTCCGCAGTGACAAACATGCTGGACGCACCAAAGCGCACGACGCCCGCGTCCAGCAGATCGAAGCTCACGAGCCACTGCTTGCCCCTTCTTTCGAGACGGCGCACGACAGTGCCCGTGAACAGCTCCGCACCGTGGTTGCACGCGTCCGGCAGGTAGTTCGTGAGCAGCGTGTTCTTCGACCCGGTGTTGCACCCGCCCACGCAGTTGCCGCACATGTTGCACGCGGGCTGGTCGACGCCGACGTGGTTCATCCCTTCCTCAAAATTGACGGCGATTGGCGGGCGGATGAACGGGGCGTTCATGTGCTTGGCCGACCGCTCGATTGCCGTGAGCTTGTGTGGCGTCGGGATGTGCTCGGGGAACGGCGACGGCCGGAGCATTTCGCGGGCGCGTGCGTAGCCTGCCGCGAGGCGCGTTTCCACATCCGCGCGAATGCCGTCGGGCCACGCGGAATCGAGCCACACGCGAGGATCCGGCGTGATCGCCACATTCGCGTTGATCAGCGATGTGCCGCCGAGTCCGCAGCCTACGAGGACGCTGATGTCGGGGTTGACGCGAAAATCGAACAGCGCGCTCGGCGATCCGATCCGGCGGTCTGCCCAGTCCACCTGGATTTCGCGAACTCCCTCGAGCGAGCTCTCGGGAAAGTCACCTGGCTGCCGCTCTTCGCCGCGTTCCAGCACGCAGACCTTGAGTCCGGCGCGCGCCAGACGGCTCGCGGAAACGGCGCCGCCATACCCGGAGCCGACGACGACGACGTCGTACCGCCGCGACATCCGGTCGATCGGTGTGGCGATGTACGTCAGTGCGGCCTCAACCCGCGGCGCGGATCGCTGCCGCTTCGGCGGCGGACAGTTTCAGCATGACCGAACCGCGCCGTTGCGCCGGGAACATGCCGGTGATCGATGCCACGAGCGCGTCGTCGCTCAACGGGAACGGATCGCCGTTTTTTGTGAGATCGGCCACCGGTCCATACCAGGTTCGTCCCCGGTCAATCGCGACGCAATGCGGGTTCGAGAACCATGCACCCGTGTTGTAGTAGCGAACGCCGTTCTCGAACTCGAAGGTTCCCGCGAGATGCGTGTGGCCAAACACCACCGCGTCGAATCCGCGCATGCCCACCGCGTGGGCGCCGTCGCGGAAGCACTCGCGCTCGCCCTCGATGCCGATGACGGGGCCGTCCACCCGCTCGTCCTTCTTGCTGAACCGCGACAGGAGCCACTCCGCGAAATGGATGATGCCGTGGTTGAGACCCTGGAGTGCGTCGTAGAACTTAGGGCTCACGCCGATGGCCAGCCGGCCCACCAGCGTGAAGAGTTCGTAGAGCCGCGGAAACTTGAGGAACATCCCGTCATACATGTGACCGTGTTCGATGCGAATGCGCCGGTCGCCGGAGAGAATCGTCACGAACGGCAGGACCTTCATCCGCCCGATGTCGCTCAGGAAATGCTCGAGCGCGATGTCGTGGTTGCCGACCGTGTAGTAGATGTTGAGATCCGTCTGGCCGAACTTCACAAAGAGCGCCAGGGATGGCGTGAGGTCGGCCATCAGGTGCGAGAGCGACAGTTGCGAGATGTCGATTCCGTCGCCGTTGATGCAGAGCGAATAGCGATTCTCGAGCGCGAAGTTCACGAAATTCATGAACTCCCGGCGCGGGCGATGGAGCCGGTTGCCCATGTGCACGTCGGAAATAACGAGCAGCCGCTCCTCGCGAACCGTGGTCTTCATCTCTTCTCCACCGCCTCGTGTCCGTCCCGCGACGTGGTGAACTCGGTCGAGGCGCTGATGAACGTCGAGCGCGCGAGCCGGTTGCCGAACTCCGCAGCTGCGAGCTTGAACACGAGCTTGTCGTTGAGATCGCGGATGCGCCGGCTCATTTGCTGCATCAGCTCAAAGGCGAACGTCGGATCGCGGCGGATCTGGAGCAACAGCGAACCCGGCCTGAGCACGAGGAGCATCGCCTTGCCGATGGCGCGCGCCGTCGCGCTGCGGGGCAGTCCCTCCAGCAGCGACATCTCGCCAAAAAAACTCCCGCGCTCGAGCACAGCCAGCCGGACCTGATGCCCGCCGACGTCCTTGAGAATCTCCACCTTGCCCGACCGGAGAACAAACATTTCCGAGGACTCCTCGCCCTCGCGAAAAATCGTCTCGCCATCTTCGAACGTTTGCACCTCGTGCTGCGACAGGGACTTCATGCTTCGCTCACTGGCTGGGTGGGTGCCGAAATCCTGAGCGGCACCGTGGCGCCGCGCCGCTCGGGAACGGCGACGCGAACATCTTCGAGGTATTGCAGGAGGTCCCGCGCGAAGCCCAGGTATTGGTCGACCAGCGGATCGGTGAGCGGAACCTGAAGGTTTCGGAGCGTCCGCCGCGTGGTCCAGCACGTGAGCATCGGTGCGGGGTCGGAGCCGATGAGCTTGCCGAATCGCTCGATGACCGGCGGCGTATCGAGCCCCGGCTCCTGTCCACCGAGTCGTATGGCCGCGCGCATGTACGCCGCGAACGATGGGAGGCCGGCCAACAGCAACCCGCCGATGTCCGACGCACTGTCAGCAAGCATCAGGCGCAGCCTGAGCTGCAGAAGGGTCTCTCGCGTCTCTCGTTCCGCGTGGATGCGGAGATCGGCGAACTGGACTGGATCAATCGGGACAGGGTCCGTGCCCCACAGGACGTCGCGTGCGTCCTGCATGTCCGCGATCTCCATCGCGAACGTATCCCGCATCCCCAGCCACTCATCCGCAGAGTAGATATGAGGCGGTGTATTGCCCTGGCGGATCCAGTCGCGCACCACCGGCGCGGCACGCGCAATCATCGTGGTCCCCGCGGAGTCCAGCAGCACGAGTGTATTCAGGTCGCTCACGCCAGGAATGGCTTCGCCGCGCGGTACCGACCCAAAGAGCACAACGGTCCGCAACTCGTCCCTGAATGTGTCCCGCAGCCTCGCGGTGAGCTTCGCTGCCGTGGTCCGGGGGTCGGCCATGTTAGTGCGGTAGACTTTGCGTCCGTGGATGCCAAAACCGCGGACTCTTGGCGTCCGCCGACACGAACATAGAGGTTCGGGCTCCGGTTGAACAGTGCCGCTGAATCACGAAAACAAACCGAACACGCCCGCCACAGGCCCGTCCGTCACCGTGAAATAGCGCGCGAGATTCGTCCGCCCGCGCGGACGGTCCCCGGGAGGGCCGTCCCAGCGGCCAGCGCCAGCAAATCGTCGCACAACCGCGCCCGTTCCATCTTCAGGCGCGCGATCGCACGGGCGCTCTGTCGCCGCGTGAGACGAACGCGCACCGCGTGCATGGTCTCGAGGGCCAGCCCAACGTAGCGGAGGACCACCACGCCTCCGACAACACTGGCGACGATCATCACGGCCGCCGCCAAGACTGGATTGCCCGGCATCCCCGGGATGAAATCCAGCGTGCCGCGAGCGGCGAGCCAGCCCCACAGCGCCCACGTCGCCGGATATAGCACGATCCCGAGCCCAAGCTTGATAGAGGCAACCTTCTCGCGCCTTCCTCGCGCGAATGCCGCGGCGGACGCGAGCGCCGCGGGCGGAAAGTTCAGTATCAATCCAACCACGAGCAACGGCGGCAGCAGCACGAGCACGAGCGCGGCCTGCAGGACGAGCGGGATCCAGGCCCACGAGCGGCTCCGCTGCGGAGGCTCATCGAGCTCGTGGTCGTCCATTCCGAGGCCGCGCAGGTCGCCGTCATATCGCTGTACGCGCGCGCGAAGCACGCGGACCTCGGCGGGCGATGTTCGCACAAGTTCCTGATAGCCGACCCAGATTCTCGCCATGCCGGCGACTTTCTCCGTCATGGTCGCGGCGCCAGGGCTGACGCCGTCGCGGAGCGATCGCTCGGCGCGGACGAGTTTACGCGCACGATGGAAGAGACCGTGAAGCTGCCAGCTCTCCGTCTCGAGGATCACGCCCTTGAGCGTGCGCTCGATCTGCTCGGTCAGGGCGCGCGCGAGCACACGCACCGATTCGCCGTCCGCATCGGGAGCGGGCGTGACATCGAGTTCCGGCGGGAGCTCGATGGGCGGGTGGAACACGACCAGAGCCGACGAGCGGAACACCCTCTTCTGGTCGTAATGAATGCCCACCGGGATCACGACCGGCGGAGGGTCCCCGGGCCGGGTGCGCGTGCGCGCCCGGTAGTACAGTCGCGCCGCGCCGGTCTTGAGTTCCTTCAGGAACGGGGCGTCGTGCGTGATGCCCTCCGGAAAAAGCGCCGAAAACGAGCGCAGCGTTATCCGGTCAGCCAAGGCATCCAGGCTTGCGTCGTTCCGGCCCCGCTGATCGCCGGCTGCGCCGCCCTTGATGTCCTGACTTCGGTAAATCGGCACCGTGCCGATCGCGCGCATGAAAGATCCGAGCAGAGGGATTCTGAAGAGCCCATGGCGCGCCCCAAACACGACCTGATGCGGAAACGTGCTGAGGATGAGGGCGGGATCAATCAGCGCGTTCGGATGCCACGCGACGAGAATGCCGCCTCGGTCCGGCGGGATGTTTTCGAGACCGACAACTTCGAGTCGACGAAAAAAAATGCGTACGACTGATGCGAGTGCCCGCCGAAGCTGCTTGTACGTTTCGGGCAGCGGCGCCGGCGGCGGCGGTGCGATCATGCCTCGCGCACACTCGCGCTCGCGCGCGTACCAGCGATTGCAGCGGCGCCGGCGAGCGCGCGCAGTTCGCCATTCCCCAGAGCGCCCACGTCGCGGTGCTGCGACACAGGATGTCCCATCGCGGCGCAGAGCAGAATCGCCGCCACGTCGCCGTGCGTGCATAGGACGATCGTTTCGTCGCGTGGCGCGCCGTCGAGCTCCAGCAGCAGCGCGCTCACGCGATCCAGAATGGACACCACGCTTTCGACGCCCCATTGCTGATGCGCCGGGTCGGCGCGATCAGCGAGCCAGACCGGATCGTACTGTGTGTCCGGCGACAGCTCGAGGCTTCCGAATCCCCGCTCGATGAGGCGCTCGTCGACGCGCACGGTTGTGCCCAGCAATTCGGCGGCGATTGCGGCCGTCTCGCGAGCGCGCAGCAGCGGCGAGGTCACCACTCGCGTGCTCGCCGACACCAAGCCGCTCTCCTGCGCTTCGACGACGGATCGCCGAACCTGATCGCATCCGGTTGGTGTGAGGCCAAACGCATCACCCGCATTGGCCAGACTGCTGGCGATGACGCCAGCCACGTTCGCGGCGCTTTGGCCGTGGCGGAGAACAAAACGGCCGGAGAGTTCGCGCGGAAGTCGGTTGCGCATCGCCTAATGCTAGGGTCGCCCCGGTGTCGCGGGAAGGGCGGTCAGTTTGGAGGCACGATGCGCGTTCTGTGGTCTGGGTTGCGGGTGAGATGTTGCGGGATTGGAGTTATTGGTTCTTGGCTGTGGGACACGCACATCCTGAAAGGCAAGCTATGCCTGAGGACTCACACCTTGCCGTTCGATACTCGCTTCGTCCCACAGCCAAAGACCAAGAACCCCAATCACAAAGCATCTCACACGAAGCCGCATTACTCAGGTGGCAGTCTCCGCACGCCTGCATGCGGCACCCGGACCGAGTAGCGGGCCAAGCTGGCCCACAACTGGAAGGGTCGCGCACTGGCGGATGTCTATGAACGTGACCATCATAGGCAACCTCGCGCTGATCGCGCAGACCAGCCCACCAACTTCAAGTGCGATATGCAGAGTGCATCCAACATCTTGCTCTCGCTCGTTCGCCGAACGGCGAGTCAGGCCTTCGGTGCTGCGCTGACGCTGGCAGCCTGCGGCCTGGTATCCGGCTGCGGCGGTTCGGACGCGCGCGCAACCGAGCCTCCGACACCCGTGCTCATCCGTGCAGTCGCACGAGTCGAGCGGCCGGACTTTGTGTTGCTCAGCGGCGAGGCCGAAGCGCAGCATACGGCCAATGTCGGCTTCCTGGTGCCTGGCCTCGTGCATTCAGTCGCGCTGCGCGAAGGCGAGCCCGTGGAATCCGGTCAGGTGCTCGCGGAACTCGACTCCACGGACTACCAGCTCAACGTCGATCTTGCGGCCGCGCAGCTGGACCGGGCCGAGGACGAGTTTGCGCGCGCCAAGGCGATGTTTGCGCAAAAGGGCATTCCCGCGAACGACTTCAACAAGGCGGAGATTGCCGTGCGGATGGCGCGCACGCAGGCGAGCATGGCTCGAAAGAAGCTCGCCGACACGCGCATCACGTCGCCGCTGTCGGGCATCGTCGCGCGGCGCGGCGTTGAACCGGGAGAACTCGCGGGGCCTGGACTCCCGGTATTCACCATCATGCAAATCGACCCGGTGCAGGTTCGCGTCGGCGTGCCGGAGTCGGACATCTCACGGTTTGCCATTGGCCAGCGCGCCGTGCTCACGATTCCCGCGCTTCACGACGCAGAGTTTGAGGGCGTCGTCCGCGTGATCGGCATCGCCGCGGATCCCGCATCGCACACGTATACGGTAAAGGCAGAAGTGGCGAACCCATCGCATCGACTGCGGCCAGGCATGATCGCCGAGGTGCGCTTCGAGGGCAGCACGAAACTCGCCGTGCTCACGGTGCCTGCGGAAGCGATCGTTCCCGACGTGGACGGCGTGACGCGTGTCTTCGTCTACGATTCCAAGGCACAGCGGGTGCGCAGCCGCCGAGTCGACGTTGGCTCGGTATTCGGGACGGAAGTCGAAATTCACTCGGGCCTCACGGCGGCCGACACCATTGTGACCGGCGGGCAGCATCGCGTGCACGATGGCTCACTGGTCGCGGCGCGCTCAGACTCAGCAGATCAACAACGCAAAGGCGGAGCGAAGGCCGCGCGATGAATCTCGTCAAGGCATCGCTCCGGTACCCGCAAGTCACATTCGTCCTGACCGGCCTGGCATGCGTGGCCGGAATCCTCGCGGTGATGCAGATGCCGCGCCGCGAAGATCCGAAAATCACGATCCGTCGCGGCCTCGTGCTCGCGGCATATCCGGGTGCGACGGCCGAGCAGGTCGAGCAGCAGGTGACCAAGCGGATTGAGGAGCGCCTCTTCCGGTTCGCGGAAGTCAGGAAGGACAAGACGATTTCGACGAGCATGGTTGGCGGCGTCGCGATCGATGTCGCGCTCGGCGACGACGTCAAGGACGCCGACCAGTTCTGGTCAAAGCTCCGTCACGACCTCAACGAACTGCACTACACCGACCTCCCGAAGGGCGTGCTCGGTCCCGTCGTCAATTCGGATTTCGGTGACGTCATTGCCGTCATGCTGTCGGTGTCCGGCGATCGGTACGACTACCGGGAGCTTCAGACGTATCTCGAGCGTCTCGAATCGGCGCTGCTCCGCCTGCCCGCCGTGTCGAAAGTGAAACGCATCGGTGAGCAGCGCGAAAAAATCTTCGTCACGAGTTCGATGCAGGACCTCGTGCAATACGGCATCACCCCGCTCAATCTCGTGGGCGCGCTGCAGTCCCAGAACGTCGTGACGGAAGCAGGTGCGTTCGACGCCGAGCACTCACGGGCGCCGATTCACACCACCGGCCTGTATCAGACCGAGGACCAGATCCGGCGCCAGATTGTCGGCGCCTCGCCGCGGGGCACGCCGATTTACGTGGGCGACGTGGCGACCGTCGACCGCCGCTATGCCGATCCCGATTTCCTCGTACGCGCCGACGGCCATCCGACGCTGATGCTCACGCTGGAAATGCGTGAGGGCTACAACATCGTCGAGTTCGGCAAGGAGATCGACGCGACCGTTGCGCGCGTGCGCGCGGATTTCCCTCCGGATCTCAAAGTTGGCTCGGTCGTCAACCTGCCGAAGGTCGTCGAGGAGCGCCTCAACCACTTTCTCTCCGAGTTCGGGATCGCGCTGCTTGCGGTCATCGCGGCGACGCTGATCCTTCTGCCGTTCCCGGTTGCCGCTGTTGCGGCGACGGCCATCCCGGTGACGGTCCTGATGACGTTCGCGATCCTGCGCGGGATCGGCATCGAGCTGCACCAGGTGTCACTGGCCGCGCTGATCGTGGTGCTCGGCATGGTGGTCGACGACGCCATTGTTATAGCCGACAACTACGTCGAACTTCTCGACGAGGGGGTAGCGCGCGAGGATGCCGCCTGGCGGTCGGCCAGCGACTTGGCCGTGCCGGTGCTCGTGGCGACGCTCACGATTGCCGCGTCGTTCCTTCCGCTCGCGGCGCTGCCCGGCTCCATGGGCGAGTTCATGCTGTCGCTCCCGGTCACGGTGGCGCTCGCGCTGCTCAACTCGTACTTGGTGGCGATGCTGCTGACGCCGCTGCTCTGCCGGGCGTTCATCAAGAAAGGCCTCGGCGTTCATCAGGCGAAATCCGGCGCGCCGAAGAAGCGCGGTGCACTCGACCGAATGCAGGACCTGTACGACAGCGCGATTGCGTTTGCCATGGCGCACAAGCGTCTGACGATGGCGTGTGGTGTGGCGGCGGTGGCCGCGGGCCTCGCGCTCGGCGCGATGGTTCCGCAGCAGTTCTTCCCGCCCGCTGAGCGCGACGAGTTCGCGATCAACGTCTGGATGCCCGAAGGCACGCGCCTCAAGGCGACCAACGACGCCACGCTCGCGATCGAAGATGTGCTGAAAGCCGAGCCGACGGTCACGGGATTCGCATCGTTCGTCGGCCAGGGCGCGCCGCGATTCTTCTTCTCGTTCGAACCGGCGCTGCCCCGTCCGAACGTCGCGCAGATCATCGTGCGGACGTCGTCGGTGAAAGCCGCACCGCCGCTCGTCCGGCGCCTGCGAGATGAGCTTGCCAAGCGCGTGCCGCGCGCGGAGGTCGACGTCCAGCGCCTGACACAAGGCGACCCGATGTGGAGTCCCGTCGAAGTGCGCATCACCGGGCCTGAGCTCCAGGTGCTCGATGGAATCGGTGAGAGGGTGGCGCGGATTCTGGAGGCCACACCGGGAAGCTTCATGGTGCGCAAGGATTTCCGCGAGGACTCTTACGCGCTCGACGTCGACCTTCAGCCGGACGTTGCGAGCCGGCTTGGCATGACGACGACGACCGTGTCGAACATGCTGGCCGGGTCGTTTCTCGGCATTCCCGTCTCGACATTCTGGGAGGGCGGCCAGTCGCTGGATATCGTCATGCAGCTGGACGAAGCCCATCGCGCCTCAGTTGAGGATGTCGGTTCCACGTATATGGTTTCCGGCGTCGCCCGCACGCCGCTGAGTGCCGTCGCTGACATCAAACCAGTTTGGGAGCGCAGCAGAATCGTACACCGCAACGGCGTCCGCACACTGACCGTGGGGACATTCGCGCAGGAGGGGATTCTGCCGTCGGTCGTGCAAAAGGCCGCGAAGGTCGTGCTCGATACCCTGACGCTGCCGGCGGGATACGACCTCAAGTACGGCGGTGAGATCGCCATCCAGACGGAAAGCTTCGGCCACCTGAGCGTCGGCATGATCGTGAGCGTGCTGCTCATCTTTCTCATCCTGCTCATCCAGTTCCAGAGCGTGAAAGACGCGCTGATCATCATGGTGTCCATTCCGCTCGCGCTCTTTGGCGCGTACTTCGGCCTGGTGATCACGCGCAATCCGTTTGGCTTCACGGCGTTCATGGGCCTCATTGCGCTGTCGGGAGTCGTGGTCCGAAATGGCATCATTCTCGTCGATTACATCCGCGAAAAACGACACGCCGGCAGTTCGGTCGAGGCAGCGGCGCTGGAAGCCGGGCGGCGCCGGATTCGTCCCATTTTTCTCACGACCGTGGCGGCGGCTGCCGGACTCACGCCCATGATTCTGTCCGGCTCCGGCCTGTGGTCGCCGCTCGCCAGCGTGATTGCGGTCGGCCTCATATTTTCGATGATATTCACACTGCTGGTGGTTCCGGTGCTCTACGTCATCGTGACGCACGAGACTGTCGCCGCCGCAGAGTAGGGCAGCTGCGCGCGAACTCCGCCGAGAGGATCAATGCAAGCGACGACTGAGAACGAAAGGACTTCGGGCCCCGGAGTCGAGTTCACGGAGACGATGCGTGGATTTGCGTCGACGACAGTTCTCGACGACTACGAGGCGGCGCGCGCGGAGGGCCAGCGTGCCGGCACCATTTTCGAGTTCACGGTCACGGTGACCGCGCCCGACATCGACCGCCTCATCGCGAATCCAGCGCACGAAGCACTGCTCAGCGGAACCGTGAACGCGCCCGCGCTGTCGCCCACGCCGATGCGAATCGAGCAGGGACGATTCAACCTTCTAGTGCGCGACGCGGATCGCCCGGGCACTCGGCGCATGGTCTACCACATGCCGGTCATCGCGGCGGACGGCACGCGCTTCTGCGTCGACGGCTACAAGAACATCCACGACGATGCCGGGCCGGATCTCTGGCCCGATACCACGACGCTCTTCATCACCGTTCATTCGGGACCGGACAGCAGCGGGCCGGTCGTCGCGAAGGCCATCGCGACCATTCACCTGAAGGACTTCCAGAAGCAGCTCCGGACCATGCGGGCGATCGGGGCGCGCAACAAACTCGAGGAACTCAAGGCACTCGCGAAGTTCGGCCGCTTCTTCATGGGCGCGCTGAACGAGATCTATGGCGGCGTGTTCGCCCGGCCGAGCCCCTTCAATCCAGATGCACCGCCGCGCGAACGACGCCAGCTCCGATGCGGATCGCCGGACATCCATTATTTCGAGACGAAAGACGGGGTACGCCTCAAGCTGACGCATTTCGAGGGAGGCACGAAGGGGCCCGTCATCCTGAGCCCGGGGTTTGGGACGTCGGCGCTCGCATATACGATCGATACGACTGAGACGAACTTTCCCGAGTACCTGTTCGAGCGCGGATACGATGTGTGGGTGCTGGACTATCGCGCGAGCCCCGACCTTCCGTCCTCAGCGACGCAGTTCACGCTCGACGACATCGCGTTGTACGACTACCCGGCGGCTGTCGACAAGGTGCGCTCGGCCACGGGCCGCGACTCGGTGCAGATCATGGCGCACTGCGTCGGCTCGATGACGATGCTCATGTCGCTGGCGAACGGACTCGAGGGCGTTCGCTCTGCGGTCGCTTCGCAGCTCACGATGCACCCGCGCGTGGTGCCGCTCAACAAGATTCGCTCGGACCTGCATGTCGCCAGCGTGCTCAGCGCGCTCGGTCTGGACACGCTCTCGACCGACATCACGGATGATCGCGGCTGGGCGGAGAAGCTGTACGACTCCGCGCTTCGACTTTACCCGGCGGGCAAGGAACGCTGCGCGAGCGCATTTTGCCGCCGCATCCTGTTCATGTACGGCGAAGTGTTCGACCACGACCAGATCAATGACGCCACGCACGAGCATCTGCACGAAGCGTTTGGCGTCACCAATCTCACGACGTTCAAGCAGATCACGCGGGCGATCCGCAAGGGACACATCGTCACGGCGGACGGAGACGACGTTTATCTTCCCGCCACGGACCGCCTGAAGCTGCCGATTGCGTTCCTGCACGGTGAGCACAACCGCCTCTTTCTTCCGGAAGGGAGCGAGCTCACCTACGAGCACCTGCGCGCGAAAAACGGCCCCGACTTGTACACGCGGCACGTGTTCAAGAACTACGCGCACATGGATTGCTTTATCGGCAAGGACGCCGCGAAGGATGTGTATCCGACGGTCGCCGCTGAACTGGACCGCCACAACCCGGCCTGATACGCCCCAGTGCCGCGCAGATGTTGCCGCGCGACTATTTGCTCGCGTGGCACTGGGTACAGCCGTAGCTCGGGTTGCCGATCGGCGCCCACTTGGCGGGATCGGTGTTGGCGTAGGTCGCGTAGCGCTGGTTGAGGTCTGATGCGAGGCGGGCCTCGAGCTCGGCGCTGTGTTTCCACGTGCTGTAGTTCACGCCGAGCTGAGCGTTCAGATATGCCCTCCGCGCGGCCTGGAACTGGCCGCCCTTCACCAGCAGGTCGCCGAACATCATCCAGGCGCCCTCGAATCCATGCGGCACCCGCGCCGAGCCCCAGCAGAAGCCCTTCGCGCCGTCAGTCGGCGGCTGAACCTTTCCGGTGAAGTCCGGATTGTTGCGATCGATCGGCGCGCCGAGGCACCACTCCCACCACTTGAAGCCCCACTCGATCGCCTGCGCCGTGGATGTATCGCTGTAAACGGCGAAACGCCGGATCGACATCTGCTGGAACAGCCCGACTTGAGGGGCGTAGATCGTCGCGCTGTCGACCAATGCGGCGCCTGTCACCTTGTCCAGGCCAGCGTCCGAGAGAAACGCACCCAGCAAGCCATCTGCGCCGCCGCGATTCACGGGATCATTCGTTATCACATCGGAGAACGAGCCGAGAATGTTCGGGATCGACAGCGAGACGATTTGCAGCGGGCTGATCTCGGCATCGGGACGGCTGGCCTCGGCGATCCACCAGAAGTTTGCCGCGCCGAGGATGAATGTGTTCCGGTAGTTCGTTGGGTACTTGTCGCGAAGATCGATCAGCTGCGAAATGATGTCGCCCGCAGAATCGAAATTGTCCCGGTTCATTGCGGTGAAGAGGCGGGCTTCCGCCGCGGACGTGGCGGCGGCTTCGTTCGCCTGCGCCTCGGCGTCGGTGATCCCGTGGTGACAGCCGGCCACGCCAGCTGCTGCAAAGAGTACGACCATCGCGATCATCCGTTTGCGCACGGCGCTGTTCTCCGTCTCAGGCCGTGAGCCAGCGCAACGCGCTGATGCTCGGCTGGTACAGGTACTCGCCGCCGCGCAGCGTCACGAGCTGCGGCTGCGGCGAAATGAAAAATGGCGGATTGCCTGGAATCGTCATTTTTGATCTGGGGCCTTTGGGGCAGCCGATCAGCACGTCCGTGTCGGAACCGAGTCCGAACGGATCGCCATCGTCGATCCAGAGGCGCTGGATGGTCTCGAACTGCCGCCAGATACTCGCATTGAAGCAGATGAATACCAGTCCGCGTTCGGCGCCGTCATCCTCGAGCAGTCCTTCCGGAAGCGGAGGACCGTATGTGCGCCCGCGACGAATGATTCGGTGGCGATTCGTGAGGCGCCCGCCGAAAAATCCTTGTGCATCGCGCGGGTGCACGCGGCGGATGTGCGAGCCCATCGGGCAGCGCAACCCGGCGGGATCGTCGGCATAGCCGAAATTATTGATGCGCGAAGGGTCCGAGGTGATGGCGGGATCCGGTGCATCGGGCGATGCCGAGAGCGGTGTACCATCGCGCCAGCGCCCCACGATTTTCGCCGCGAGGAGCTCCGGTCCCCCGGGATAGCGACGGCCCACTTCGTCGATCATCCGGCGGAACGCGGCCACGTCCATGTGCAATTTCCGGTAGACCATGAACGTACCATTTCGGTCGAACGGCGCTGCGGGAGCGTCCGGCAGGCCTTGGTCCTCGTCACGGTATCCGTGCAGAAACTCACCGAGCGCCACATCGCGCCAGCCACCGGCGCCGTTGGGCTGCCCGTCGCCGGGCCGTCGGTGCACGCCGTTTCCCTCGATGGCCGGCTGCGAGATCCCGTCGAAGAATCCGAAGTGGTCGCGCCCCGCCGGCAGCGCCTCGGCGCGCGTCTCATTGATGACCCTGGTTGCGCCGGCTGCGGCCCCCGCCTGGCGCAGCTCCTCCCGGAGGCGATCGAGATGCTCGTTGTCGACTGCCCAGACCGTGAGGAGCACGTGTGCCTCTCCCGTGCCCAGCCCCTTCTCCCAGTGCTGCGGAGCGTTCGTGCCGCGGTCGCCGAGGGATTCGGCGCGCGCGGCCATCCCTTCGCGAAATTCCTGGGGGAAGGACCTGAGCGCCTCGGGCGGCACGCCGATGTGTTGCAGTCCGGCATAGGTGAACGCGACCTGAATGGCCGTTGCCGGAGGCTTGAAGCCCCAGGACTCTCCAGACGTGATGCGCGGCAGCATGCGAGCCAGCAGCGCCTTGCCTCGCGCCACGTCCTCGACGTGGAGAAAGATGTAGGCCGCCTTCGCGTGCGAATAGCCTCGCAGCACATTGCCCTGAACTTCGGCCAGCTCCGCCTTGGCGGTCGACTCCATCAGCGCGCCTCCATGAATGTCCGGCGAAAACGCTCATGAAGCTCGTGCTCGCTCAGTGCCTGCGCAGAGATCGCGAAATCCAGCAGTTTCTCCCTCAGCGCGAGGCTCTCCAACACCTCGGTCACGGTTCGGTTTGGCGAATTCACGGCGAAGAGTGAAGTGTGAATCTGGTTGTGCCGGATCCAGCGCTTGAACGCGGTGCGATCGGCCAGTCCCGGATAGGCAATGCAATGCCTCCACCAGCTGTCGGCCTCGGGCAGACGGTCGACCACCGAGTCGAGAAACGCCTCGAGCTCTCCGTCGAACGCCGCGGTAAAGACCAGGTAGTTCGAGTTGAGTGAATCCCGCTTCTGCGATGGCCCCTGATGCACGAGACGATCGAAGATCTGCAGACGCGAGGTGTGCACGGTGCCCAGTCGCGCGATAGGACTGTTCGGACCGAGCGGAAGACTCTCTATGACCGTTCGCACCGTTTCTTCCTGCCCCGCAACGATGGGCGCGAAGACCGTCAACGCGTACGCGGTTCCGGTGACGTTACGGCGTTCGCCCATCAGAGGTGCCTCTGGACATCGCCGAGGAACCCATCGTACGCCGTCTTGAATGCGGCGGGCTCGAGCCCGCGCGACTCGGCGAGGAACTCTTGGAATCGATCCTTCACCACCAAGGCCCCTGCCACCATGCGGGTGCTCGCGTTCTCATAGGCGCAGTAGTACGTACCACCCTCCATGCTGTTCATCGCGATCCAGCGCTTGAGCGGTTCCGCGGGCGGCGGCCCCGGAAAATGTGGACCTCGGCCCCAGACGAAACGGATGTCTGCGGGGATGCAATATGCGAACGCGTCGATGTAGTGCTGCCAGGGACCGTCGAAATTGCTCTCGAAGAACAGGTAGTGGTAGTTGAGCTTGTCCCGCACCTGCGGTGCGCCGTGGAATGGAAGCTCAGGCGAAACGATCGTCCAGCGTACGAAGCGGATGAAATTGAATTGCAGGATGTGGTTCTGCGCGAATGGAATCCATTTGCCCAGGAACATGGCGGCGCGGAGCACGGGCACCCACTGCCGGCGGACCGGTGTGAACAGCGTGAGACAAAACAGACGCCCGAGCCTGTTCCCGCCCATCGGCGGACGCGCGTCATTCACCGCGCGAGTCTTCCTGCTGCCTGCTCGAGCTCCGCACGAGCGACGCGGTAGCCCATCTCCGCGCGCATCACGTTGAGTTCGGCGTCGAGCCGGTCAGCCGCGGCCTCACTCTGATCGCCCGTGACAGCGTACCCGGCGGCCGTCTGCGCGGTGCGCAGGCGGAGTGCTTCGTCGCGCAGCGCGAGTGCCTGGCGAGCCACGTCGGCCATATCATACGCGCGCGCGAGCTTGCGGTATGCCGCTTCGACATCACCGCGCACTTTGCCCTTTATCCGCTCGAGGTTCTCGCCTGCGGCGCTCAGCTGTGCTTTGCGTTCAGCGAGCGTATTGCTCCGCTCGCCAAAGTCGAAAATCGTGATGCTGCCGACCGCGCCGAACAACAGCGTATTTCGGGGGAGGAACGGAAGCGAACTCTGATAGATATCGCCCGCGAAAAGGCCGAGGTCCGGGATGTAGCTCGCCTTGGCGGCCGCCACACCATGCGTCGTCTTGGACACCAGCGCTTCCGCCTCGAGGACATCGGGGTTGGAGGTCAGCGCGGAGCTGACGTACACATCGAGTGAATCGAGGTCTTGCGGCGGCGCGGGTGGCGCTTCGAGGGTGAGCGGCGTGTTGCCGGGCAGACCGATGGCATCCGCGAGCGCATAGCTGAGATTCGTGTACTCATTTTCCGCTTCGAGCAACTCCTGGCGCGCCTGCAGGGCGCGGAAGCGTGCTTCGATGCTGGCGACGTCCGTGGCCATGCCCGACTGCACCGCCGCAGACTGTGTCGTGGTGCGCAGCGCCGCGGTGCCTACGCGCGCCTGCGCGACTTCGCGGCGCTTGGCCGCGATCAGGACGCCGGCGTACGCCTTGAGCACGCCGATCGCCACCGCCTGTTCCGTTCGGCGCAGGTCGGCCCGCGTAACGTCCTCGTCGGCGGCAGAGACGCCGACGCCTTCCTTGATCTTGAAATACTGTGTGAGCGGTTGCTGCAGCGACGTCATCGCGAGAAAGATGTCGGGGCCGCCCTGCGGGATGTTCGTGGCGGTCCGCGGGAGGCTGCCGACGCCCGGAAGCTCTCCGAGCGAACCTGCCGGCACGAGGATTCCGCGGGTGTTGTCGCTGCCGAGGTAGCCGAACTGGGTTCCGACGCGCGGAAGAAAGTTGCTGGACATCACGCGGTTGCTCCGCGCCGCCTCTTCCACACGCTGACGGACGGCGAGCAATCCGGGATTGGATCTTTGTGCCGCCGCGAGCGCCTGCTCCAGCGTCACCGTGCGTGGCGTCAATGCCTGCGCGTGCGCCACAGAAGCGAAGACCGCGCAGGCGAACAACGCTGAATGAAAGATTCTCCTCATGAAGGCTCGGCGTGAGTCATCGCGCGGATGTTGTTGGCGAGGCGATGCTCACTTGGTCCCGTGCCAGCGCGCGTCGTGCGCCGCCTGACGGGTGTACTGACTCGGATCGAAGAAGCGATCGTAGTACTCGAGTTCCAGGTGGGAGAACTGCAGCCACATGCCCGGCGAGTAAAATGCATCGATATGCGCCGGGAAGCGGCCGTACGTGTCGTAAAGGTAGTTGCATGCATCCTTCACGTACTCCACCTGGCGCGGTCCGAATTGCGTGCCCTTCTTGATGTACGCTCGCGCGTCATCGCGATTCCGATACGGCCGCGAGAACACGTCTTCGTCACCGTATGCACCGCCCGCCTTCCCGTACTTCGCCTCGATGACGCGATCCACGGCTTCGTTCATGGAGCCGACGTAGGGCGGAACCAGTCCTTCGAGAACGCCGTCAATGCCGATCGGGTTCGGCTGCGACGCTGGTACCGGCGGCATTGGCGACAGTGTCTTTGGCTGCTGGAATCTGAACGGAAGTCCGTGCCAGCCTTTCGCCGCGTCTTGCTGGAAGATGTACGGCGGAAACACGGATCCGTGAATCCAGCCGCCGAGTCCCATTGCCTGTCCGACCAGCATCAGGTTCTGGAAATAGAAGAACGCCTCGTAGTCGGTGCGAAGGGTGTGCCCCATGCCAAGCGGACCCGGGCTGTCCTTGTTGACGAATCCGCTGCGCGCCCACTTGAGGCCGCCAATCGGATGATAGGGAATCTTCGGCGCGAGTCCGATGCCTCCCGCAATCTTGGCCATCCACTCAACGGGGCCGCTCGGATGAAACGTGCGCCAATCGTCGATCAGGATCGGGCGCTTGCCATCGGGCTCGGCCGCGAGGATCAGCAGCGCGTTGATGTACTGCCACGTGCAGTCCACCACCGGAAAAAACAATGTCGATCCGGGCACGTTGGACATCTGCGCGTTCCAGCCGAGGTAGTACGGCCACTCTCGCGGAAAGTCCATGCGGCGGTCCGACACGCGCACGAGGCACTGTTTCGCCGCGTGGATCCAGTCTGCTTCGCTCCAGTCACTCCAGCGCGGCGGCAGCGACGTGAGGAGTTCGAGCGCTTTTTTCCCAGTTGGGTGGCGCAGGAGGAACATCCCGTCGTCGTTGATCATGAAGAAATGCGTCGCCTGGCAGTTGTCGGCGCTGCTTCCCGTGCGCCCCATGATGTTCAGGAACGGCGTGCCAAGCTCGTCCGTGCCGTTCGCCTTGGTGAGCGGTCCGTCGTGCGTCGTCACCCCCGTGATTCCGGTGATGCACGTGATGAGGATCGCCTCTTCGAGTGGGCTCAGCGGTTCGGGAGAGTTCTTGCTCTGATGGCTGAGCGGCCCGGCGCTGAGGGAGGTTCCGCGCGCCAGCCGACGGGTCCGGCGCTCCACCAGCGCAGACATCAGCGGATACGAGAACAGTTCGTTCAAGGACACATGCGGCGCGGGGTGCTGCGACGGTTCTTCTGGGGTGTCCGCGCTCCGAGCCGCCTCGACGTTCGCCATGCTTACTCCTGGTTGAGAATCAAGTCCGACCGACCCAGGTACGTACCGAGGCGGCGCATTATGCCGACCAAACCATACTCCGTCAATCGGCGGTCGTCCAGAGAACACGGTTCGGCTCAAGGAGTGAAAAAACGCAGGTGTGGTTGCATATTGGGGAACCTCTCACCACCAGAGTCGCGAATGAATGATCGTCCCTGGTTTGCACACTACGACCCCGGCGTTCCTCATACGCTGGCGCCGTATCCTGCCCGCACGCTGGTCGACTACGCGGATGATGGCGCGCGGGAGGGGCCGAGTGATCCCGCGGTTTTGTTCAAGGGCCGCAGCATCACGTTCGGTGAACTCCAGCGGGCATCGGACGCGTTCGCGGTCGCACTCGCGTCATTGGGCGTGCGTCGCGGCGACCGGGTGGGCGCGCTCCTGCCGAACTGTCCGCAGTTCCTGATCGTCGAACTCGCGGCGTGGAAACTCGGCGCGATGTTCGCGCCGCTGAACCCGATCTATTCCGACGAGGAACTCGCCGGCCCGATGAACACGAGCGAGCCCGATATCGTGGTGACGCTCACGCCGTTCTACGACCGGCTGAAGCGCGTGCAGCCGAAGACGAAGGTGAAGCGGATTGTTACATCGAACATCAAGGAGTGGTTCCCGCCGCTGCTGCGCGTCGCGTTCACGTTTTTGATGGAGAAGAAAGGCGGATACCGCATCACGCGCCGGGACGGCGATCTCGCGATGGCGGACTTGATCTCGCAGTTCGACGGCCAGCGCCCCACGGTGGAGCGGCCCAAGCCCGCTGACGGCGCCGTTCTATTGATGAGCGGCGGGACGAGCGGCGCGCCGAAGTGCGTGATCGGGAGTCACGAGGCTCTCGTCATGAGCGGCCTCCAGCTGCGCGCGTGGCTGGGCAATGCCATCACGCCGCGCACCGACGTGTTCATGCTGCCGCTGCCGCTCTTCCACGCGTACGGGACGTGCGCCGTGCAGTCGCTGACGCTGATCGGCCGCAATCCGCTCTCGCTCATTCCGGACCCGCGCAACCTCAACGACATCGTGCAGAGCATCGCGAAGATTCGCCCGGTTGCGTTCGCCGGCGTGCCGACGCTTTTCAACGCCCTCGCGAACCACGCCGACGTGAAGAGCGGCAAGGTGAGTTTTCGCTCGATCAAAGTGTGCGCGAGCGGCGCGGCGCCGCTGCTGGCAGAAACGCGGCGGCGGTTCGAGGAGGCCACTGGCGTCCATATTATTGAAGGCTATGGCATGACGGAGTCGCTGATCGCGGCCGTCGTGAACCCGCTGAAAGGAGTGTCGAAGGACGGCGCGCTCGGGATGCCGCTGCCCGATGTGGACGTGCGGATCGTGGACGTCGACGACCCAGCGAAGGCCCTGCCCACCGGCGAAGTGGGTGAGATGCTGCTGAGCGCGCCGCAGATCATGAAGGGCTACTTCCGCAACGCTGCAGCAACCGCCGATACGCTATACACCGACCCCGCCGGCGTCACGTGGATCCGCACTGGCGATCTCTGCAATCTCGACAGCGATGGATATGTCTTTCTTGTCGATCGCAAGAAAGACGTGATCAAGGCCAACGGCATGCAGGTGTGGCCGCGCGAGCTGGAGGAGGTGATCTCGAAGTACCCGGCCGTCCAGGAGGTTGGCGTGCGCGGATTTCCCGATGTCGCGCACGGCGAGATTGCGGTGGCGTTTGTCGTTTTGCGGGAGGGCATGCAGGCCACGGAGGCCGACATCCGCGACTACTGCAAGAAAGAGTTGGCCTCGTACAAGGTGCCCAAGCGCGTGGTGTTCCGGCGGGAGCTGCCGAAGTCGATGGTCGGCAAGGTGCTGCGGCGCATGCTCACGCTCGAGGAGCCGCCGGCGGGGTGACCCTCAGCCAAGAACCTTGAAACCGGACTCTCCGCGCAGCGCACGGTCAAACGTGACTACTTCGAGGGCCCCGGCAGCCATCGCCTGCTCGCGAATGAGGTAGTCAGCGAAGTCACCCGTGCCCTCGCGATACGCCGTGAGCGCGCGCCTGGCAATGCCGGGATCGGAGACAACCACCGACTCAGCATCGAGCAGCCGTTCGAGGGCATCGGCGATTTCCGTGCGGGACTGCTTCGCTCGGCGCGCGAGCACCCAGACGAGCTCACAAAGCACCACATCGGCGATGAACAGCGGCGTTCGGTCGCGCCGGGCACCGACGAGAAGGCGTTCAACCGCTCGTGCCTGCGGCACGTCGTCCTGGATGAGAAGCCGGACGAGCAGGTTCGTGTCGAGCGCGATCATTTGCGATCGTCGCGCATGCTGGCCGGATTCATCTCCTCAATCGTGATCGGCCGTTTCCGCCTGCCGTTCGGTTTTATGATGCCGAACAGACTCTCGATCGAATGCTTGCGCGTCATCATCGAGACAGACCCATCCTGCCGGACGTCGAAATACACCTTGTCGCCTGGCTCCAAGTGAAGCCGCTCCCGGACCGTTTTGGGAATCGTGATCTGTCCTTTGGATGTGACCGTGGATTCTGACATTCTTACCTCTGGTAAGTCTTATCCTTACCTAAGGTAAGGCAAAATGTTGCCGGGTCAAGGCACTCACTCATCGAGCACGCTGACGACGACCTCGGCCTGCCCCGCCTCGTCGTAGCTCACGGTCACGCGCCACGGTTGGCAGCAGATCTCGCAGTCCTCGACGTATTCCTGCGCCGGGCCGCCGCCCGGGTCGATCGAGATCTCCACTTCTTCGCCGCAATACGGGCACATGACCGTCGCCTCGGTTTGCGCAGTGCCATCGCCGTCGGGGAATTCTTCGTCGAGCTCGTCGTCGTCGTGACTCATGGATCTTCTTGCTCGGGGGACCATCCTGCGGGGGATGCAAGGTACCTCGGGTAATACCCAGCCGCGCGGAGATCAGTCACGCGCGAGCCGCCACGATCCAGCAAAACGGGCGTATTATTGTCCGAACCCCGCTGCCGCTTTCCCCTCGCGCCCACCGTCAGGTACCGATGAAAGCACTCATTGCCGCGCTCGTTTTCGCGTCGTCCGCCTCTGCGCAGTCGCTCACGCCGTACCAGCAGCTCGGCCGTGACGTACTGCGCGAGCTCGTCGAGACCAATACTGAGTATTCAATCGGCAGCACGACGAAAGCGATTGAGCTGGTGGCGGCGCGGTTTCGCGCGGCTGGCTTCCCGGCGGCTGATGTGCAGATCGTCGGGCCGGACACAGGCAAAGACGCGAAAGACAAGAACCTCGTCGTCCGACTGCGCGGTCGCGGCGCGCGGAAACCCGTGCTGCTGATCGGCCATGTCGACGTGGTCGAAGCGCGGCGCGCGGACTGGGTGCTCGATCCGTTCGTTCTGACCGAGCAGAACGGCCACTTCTATGGGCGCGGTGTGCTCGATATGAAAAACGGCGACGCGTCGTGGATCGCCGCGCTGCTGCGTATGAAACAGGAGGGCGTGGTGCCGGCGGGCGACTATATCCTCGCGCTCACGGCGGGCGAAGAAGGCGGGGGTGGTTACAACGGCATCCAGTGGCTTGTGGCGCATCGGAGCGATCTGGTCGGCAGCGTCGCGTACGTGCTCAACGCGGACGCGGGGGGCGGAGATCTGCAAAATGGTAAGCCCGTCGCGATGGATGTGCAGGCCGCCGAGAAGGTCTTTCAGACGTACCACCTGACGGTGCGGAACCCCGGCGGGCACAGTTCTCTGCCGGAGAAGGACAACGCCATTTATCGCCTCGCGGCGGCGCTCGGTCGTGTTGGCGCGTACGACTTTCCGTTCGAGACGAACGCGGTCACGCGGATGTATTTCTCGCGTACGGCGCAGCTCGAGACCGGCGAGCTGGCCGCCGAGATGCGCGCCGTGAGCGCTCACGACGCGCCGGACACAGACGCGGCGAAGCGGCTCGCTGCGCGATCGCCGTTTTACAATGCGCAGCTGCGGACGACCTGCGTGGCGACGATGATCGAGGGCGGACACGCGGTGAACGCGCTGCCGCAGCGCGCGATGGCGACAGTGAACTGCCGCATTCTTCCCGGCGTGCCGGCGTCGAGCGTGGAGGCGACACTGCGCCGCGTGATCGGTGACACCGCGGTCGCCCTGACGCCGTCCGATACGGCGACGCCGAGTCCGCCGTCGCCGCTGACGCCGGTTGTTGAAGGCGCGATCCGCACGGCGACGACCTCAGTGTGGGGCGCGCTGCCTATCATTCCAGACATGGAAACCGGCGCGACGGACGGTCTGTTCCTGCGCAACGGCGGCGTGCCGGTGTATGGGGTGAGCGGGTATTTCGCCGATCCGAATATTCCGGACGACAACCGCGCGCATGGGCTGAACGAGCGGATTTCGGTGAAGGGGTTTTACGATCAGCTGGAGTTCACGTACCAGTTGCTGAAGGATCTCGACCACCCGCCTACGGTGCCATGACAGTTTCGCGGTCGATGTTCGTGATTGCGGTTCCCGATTTGAAACGTTCCGCCGAGTTTTACTCGAACGCGCTCGGGTTCGAGGTGCATGAGATGGCGCCGGGCTGGCGTATGTACCGGAACGGAGAATGCCGGATCATGGCGGGCGAGTGTCGCGACGCGCTGGCGCCGGCCGAGCTCGGC
Source organism: Gemmatimonadaceae bacterium (assembly GCA_050733535.1). GTDB lineage: Bacteria > Gemmatimonadota > Gemmatimonadetes > Gemmatimonadales > Gemmatimonadaceae > Fen-1231. The sequence goes on from JBOHTH010000087.1 coordinate 31,358, forward strand.
GATCATTCGTATTATGCGTACCTCGTGGTGGATGACGTCGCTGCGTATCTCGAGCGTGCGCGCGCGAACGGTGGCGAGATCCTGAAATCCCTGCGCGACGAGCCGTGGGGGATGCGCGAGTTCGCGATGCGGACGATCGACGGGCATCGGATCATGGTGGGGCAGGAGCTCGCGCGGAGGGCTTAGATACCGCGACATCACAACCCCAGACAGCTTCATCATGCGATACGTTCTTGAATAATGAACGATCTTGACAACTAGTTATTGGCAAGTAAGTTACAGCATGTCGTTCTGTGTTCATGAACTCATATGATTTATGCCAATTAACGACTCGTTGCGGCCGATGGATATCGGCGTCCTACTACACATCGTCTTACATCCAGGGGCATCCTACGGTGAGTTGGCCGAGGCGCTCGGAATTGGCAAGAGTTCCGCACACTCGGCAAGCGCCCGGCTCAAACTGAGCGGATTGGTCTCCGAAGCACGGAAAGATTTGCTCCCAAATGGCGGACCAGTCCGCGAGTTTCTGCTCTTTGGCGTGCCATACGCGTTTCCACCGCGGCGCATAGCCCGAGCACGCGGCATTCCCACCGGATTTTCGGCACCGATGTTCGAAGGGCAATTCGCTGGTCCGCGGGAACCGGTGGTGTGGCCATCGAGATTAGGCGGAGTCGTCGGATCAGGTCTATACCCTCTCGTGCCGGGTGCGGCGAATATTTCGTTTCGAGACCCGCGGCTGTACGAAGCGTTGGCCTTGATCGACGCGCTGCGCGTCGGAGACGCACGCGAGCGCGAAATTGCGCGAGACCGACTTTCCTCGCTTCTCGAGCAGTACGCCGCGTGAGCGCGGCGGCACGAGCACTCGCGCTCCATCGCATACGGGTGATGGCGCAATCACTCGGTCCGGTGAACTCCCAACTCGTATTTATTGGCGCTGCTATTCTACCCTTGCTGGTTACCGACGACGATCGATGGTCTGTTCCGCGCAGTACGGACGATGTCGACGCAGTAGCCGCGACGGCCACATACACGCAGCAGGCGTTGCTCGAGGAGGCGTTGCGATCTCGAGGATTTAAACCTTCTATGGACGGGCGGCACATTGGCCGCTATCGAGCACCCGACGGGTCCGCGTTCGACCTGTCCTTCGCGGGTGACCATCCCGGTGGTACGGGGTCAATGGTCGACGCTCTCGCAATTGAGACCGCAGAAACGGTCGAGGGAACGCCACCGATCCGTCATCTGAGTGCGACGGGTTTTTTTCTGATGAAACAGGCGGCATTCAGAGATCGCGGACGAGCGAAGCTGTTCGAAAGCAAAGATCTTGCAGACTTGGCCGTTCTCCTTGTCGGCCGCACGAGTTTGCTGGTTGAGATGCAAACGCAAGCCGCAGAATCAAGCATCATCAAAGACGCGTTGATTTCTGCGGCGAATGCGTTGCTCGCGGAAAAAGGGATCGAGGCCGCGCTGCGAACACACTTTCGCTCACGCGCACCGATAGCGCCGGACACAGACGCCACGCTTGCCGAGGAAGGAATCGAACAGCTGAAGGCGATAGCCTCTCTCAGGGCGTGACTACGTCGAAGCGGCTAATTTTTGTCGGGAATGGAAAGGGATTCAACATTTCGCTGGACAAGGTTCTGAATCTGGAACTCCACGCAGACGGCGTGACGGTGACGGACAGTGCAAGTAAGCCACATTTGGTGCAGTTTGCCCAAGCGGGCAACACCGATATCGTCGATGCGATTCTTACCCATGCGGTAAATCATTTTTCAGCCTAATGCACAAGACCACTGACCGCCTCATAAAAAACCTCGAGCGCACGCGCGATGAAGTCGTGCGCTACTTCGCACTCGGCGACGCCGAGCTGGCGCGCACGTACGCGCCGGGCAAATGGTCCGTGCGTTATCTGCTCCATCACCTCGCGGATTCAGAGCTCGTGCTGGGCGAACGCCTGAGGCGTGTGATCAGCGAGCCGGGATTCGTGATCTGGTACTTCGATCAGGATTTGTGGGAGAAGGCGCTGGACTATTCGACGCGTTCGTTGTCGACCGCAAAGGCGGTATTCGAAGTGATGCGGAATGCGAATATCGAGCTGGCCCGGCGCCACTATGAGAAGGATGGGGCGCGGGAGTTCGTGCACAGCAGGGCGGGCGTGAGGACGTTGAGAGAGGAGTTTGAGCAGGTCGCGGAGCATACCGAGCATCACTTGGAGCAGGTGAGGCAAGCTTTGAGGTGAGGCGGCGGTGACCGACGCGAGACTTGCGGGGTTGTCAGCGTATGACGCTCCTTGCCGACCTCGCGACTGACCTGCGCTACGCCCTCCGTGCGATGCGCCGTGCGCCCGCATACGCTGTTGCCGCGACCCTGACCCTCGCTGTTGGGATCGGAGCGATGACCGGCGTCGCATCGGTCGTCGACGCCGTCCTGTTCCGCGCGCTTCCGTATCGCGACGCGAACTCGCTCGCCGCGATCATCGAGCGGACCGACAAGGGTTCTCAGCGCACGCCTTCATACCCGGCATATAAGGACTATCTCGCCGCGGTCGGCGGGCCGGTGGCTGGCCTCTCGTACGGTCACGGCACCGCCGTTCCGTTTCAGACCCGCGACGGCCTCGTGCGCGTCGTGGCGTACTGGGTGACGCCCGGATTCTTTCCGCTGATGGGGACCGCGGCCGAAACGGGCCGAACGTTCTCGGCGGCTGACGAGGCCGCCGGAGCCCCAGCCGTCGCCGTAGTTTCGCACGGATTCTGGCGCCGCTATCTCGGCGGCGATCCCGGCGCCGTCGGCCGCACCGTCGACGTGGATTCCGTGGCCACGACGATCGTCGGCGTGATGCCCGCCGAGTTCGACTATCCCGACGGCACGCAGCTGTGGATTCCCATCTCGCAAGTCGAGACGCACTGGGAGCCGCTCCTGAGCCGGGAAGTGCACGCGGACAGTCGCACGATCGTCCGTCTCCGCTCCCCGCGCGACTCGGCCGCCGCCGCCGCCGGGCTTGGCGTCGTCGCAGCGAGACTCGCGGCGGAGTATCCCGAATCGTCTGCCCACTGGACGGGCGTCGAGTTCTGGCCGATGTGGAATCAGGTCGTCGGAAACATCAGCAGCACACTCTACGCGCTTGGCGGCGCGGCCGCCCTCGTGCTCCTCCTCGCGTGCGCCAACGTCGCGACGCTTGCGCTCATTCGTGGGTCGGTGCGTGGCCGCGAGATCGCGGTCCGGGCAGCGCTCGGCGCGAGCCGTGCGCGAATCGCTCGCGTGCTATGCGCGGAAGTTGCGGTGATCGCAATCGCCGGCGGTGTGCTCGGCACAGCACTCGCGGCTGGAATCGTGCGCGCTGTGCGGCAGGGCATGGGCCCGCGCCTCCCGCGATCAGCGCAGCTGGCGGTGGATGCACGAATGTTTGCAATCGGCATCGCGATCGCGCTCATCGCGATGCTGCTCGTAAGCATCGCACCGGCGCTTCGCTCGTCGCGATTCTCGCTCGCCGGGCGACTTCAGGGAAATCGGGACTCAGGTGCCGGGCTGCGCGACTCGAAGTTGCGCGCCGGTCTCGTTGCCGCTCAGGTCGCGCTCGCGGTGACGCTGCTCGTCGGTGCGGGATTGCTGCTGCAGAGTTTCCACCGGCTCTATGTGACTCCGGACGACTACGATACGCAGCACATCGCGAGCGCGCCGATCTTTCCGCCATCTCCGACGTATGATCGTCCCGCCGATGCCGCGGCGCTGTACGCGCGGCTCCGCGATGCCGTCGCGAAGATCCCCGGCGTGGACGGCGTGGCGATCGTGAACCACATCGGCGGGCGGCTGCCGACGCGCGTAGACATTCCCGGCCGGCCGGTGGACAGCTCGCCCAAGAGCACGGCGTACTACGTCACTGCATCGAGTGAGTATGCGAGCGTCATGCGGTTCCGGATAATGCGCGGCCGCTGGTTCACGGATGCCGACATGCGCGCGCCCGACGCATCCGGCTTCGTGATCAATGAGACGATGGCGAAGCATTTTTTCCCAGATGCTGATCCAGTCGGGCACGTCATCACCGTGCATCGAACGTCACAGGGGCGCGCTGACATCGGCCAGCCCATCAGCGGGCCGATCATCGGCGTGATGGCGGACGTGCATTGGTATGGCGCGGAGAATCGCGTCGAGGACGAGGTGTACGTGCCGTACACCCGTGAAGTGTGGCCGTGGGTCAATATCGTCGCGCACGCGAAGAACCCCGCCGCGATCGCGCCTGCGATGCACAAGGCGATACTCAGTGTCGAGCCGCGCATTCCGTTGGGCACACAGTACAGCGGGGACGGCATCGAGATTCCGCGCGCGCGCACGTTTGACCAGCGCGAGCTCACGCTCTCGATCGTCGGTGCCTTCGCGGGGGCCGCGCTCCTCCTGGCGGCGATCGGATTGTACGGCGTCGTCGCGTACGGTGTGACGCAGCGGACGCGCGAGCTGGGAATTCGAACGGCGCTTGGCGCGACCAGGCACGACGTAGCCAAGCTCGTGCTCGTCGGCGTTGGGAAGCTGGTGGTTGTTGGGCTGGTCGCTGGGCTAGCCGGCGGGTTCGCCGCGACTCGGTTGATTCGCGCGATGCTTTTTCAAACGGCGCCCGGCGATCCGGCGACGCTTGCGATTGTTTCGGTGACAATGACGCTCGTCGCCTTCGCGGCGGCGTGGGGGCCGGCACGAAAGGCGATGAGCGTGGAGCCTACCGAAGCCCTGAGAGCGGAATAACCGGTCACTCATTCCGGAAATGTTTGCATGTTCCCGGCAATGTGTATAGCTTTCTGAAGTTTTCTATACATATTCAAACGACAAGTAAAGGAAACTCTCAATTCCGTCTTTTAGTCTGACTCCGCTCGACCCCAAGCACCTCGCTTCTGTCCGTGTCATGCGGCAGCTCACCGAAGCGTCGCGTCAGCTTGCAGAGCTCAAGGGAGTTGCCGCGTCCATTCCTAACCAGCGGATTCTGATCAGCACTCTCGGAATTCAAGAGGCGAAGGACTCCTCGGCGATCGAGAATATCGTTACCACGCACGACGAACTCTTCCGCGAGGCGTCGCAAACAGGCGCGCCCACGAACCCTGCGGCCAAGGAAGTCCTTCGATACCGCCAAGCGCTGCAAGTCGGCTTCGATCTCGTGAAGAAGGATGGCCTGATCACCAACAATCATCTGCTTCGGATTCAGGCCGAACTCGAACAGAACAGTGCGGGTTTTCGAAGGGTGGCCGGCACGACGCTGAAGGACGGCGCCGGCCGCGTGGTTTATACCCCGCCGCAGGACGCACACCGCATCGTCGAGCTGATGACGGAGCTCGAGGCGTTCATCAACGCGCCGCCCTCTCGGGAAATGGACCCCTTGGTCCGCATGGCGATTATCCACCACCGGTTCGAGAGCATCCACCCCTTCTACGACGGCAACGGCCGCACCGGGCGCATCCTCAACGTGCTGTATCTCGTGAAAGAAGGCTTACTCGACATTCCCGTGCTCTATATGAGCCGGCACATCGTTCGCACGAAATCCGAATACTATCGGTTGCTGCAGGGCGTGCGTGACGCGGCGGGATGGGAGGAGTGGGTGACGTACATGCTCACGGCGGTGGCTGAGAGCGCGCGGGAGGGGATCACCACGGTGCACGCGATTGGCGATGCGCTGCTGGAGGTCAAGCATCGCGTGCGGAAGGACTTCAAGAAATTCTATTCCCAGGACCTCATCAACAACATCTTCTCGCATCCGTACACCAAGATCCAGTTCGTGCGGGAGGAGCTTGGTGTCTCGCGGCTCACGGCAACGAAATATCTCGACGCGCTCGCGGGCGCTGGAATTCTCGAGAAGATGAAAGTCGGTCGATCGAGCTTCTATGTAAACGTGCGGCTCGCAGCGATCCTCACTGAGCCGTCGCCACCCGCCGTATAATGAAGCGTAAGTGACTGTCCGATTCTTGATCGCGATCCTATCCCCCCATCATTTCCGCATCGAACACAATCGACACGCCGCCAGTCTTGTCCCGCCACCGAATTGGAAGCCGCGCCGCCACCGCCCCGCTCAGCTGCTTCTCCTTCGCCTTTGCGAACCGGGAAATCGGGCCGAGTATCGCGATCAGGTCATCCATGTCGCGCGCCGCGATTCCGCCGCCGATTGTATTGATCGCCACTATCACCGGGTAGGCCGCAGGTCCGGCTACTTCCCATTTGGCATCACGCACCTCGCGGCGCATTGCGCCAGAAAGCTCATTCCGCGGGTCGAACGACAGCGAAAGTATCGGGCCGCCAAGCTCGCGCATCGCTTCGCCCGGGTTCAGCGGATCGGCGTCGAGGGTTCTGAAGAGATCATCCTCGTCGGCGTAGAGCGCGAGACCGAAAAGCTCTTGCGCGTTCCCCATGACGCTCGCGGACCACGTGCCGCCGTTCGCTACGGTGCATTGCAGGATGTCGTCGTTCTCGATGTTCACCCATGGAGCCGTGCGATAGTACTCCGCGGCGGCCGCGAACAGCCGCGCGACCTGCGCGCACCGCGATGCCTTCGCGGCTCAACTCCACGCCCAGCGCAACGGCGACGGCGGAATCGAAAACGTCGACGAAATCCGGTGTGAGCTCAGTTCGGGCTATCGCAATCCGGATGTGTTTGGCCAGCTCAACGGCGACGCCTTCAGCCGAAGAGGCCGGGTTCGGTACGAGGTCGCCCACGATGATCAGGCCATCGCCCATCACCAGCGCGAGCGCCGGCCGCGCTGCGGGGTCGTCGTCGAGGTCGACGTTCACCGACGCGAGATCCACTTGCCAGACAATCGGAGTCCTGGACGCCGAGGTGCGGCGCGGAGCGAGTCGACGGCGCATCGGGCCAAGACCCTAGTGTCGAGTCCGATCCCGCGCGCGCGTGGCGGACATCCGAACTGCGGGGTTCATCTCGTCGACGGTGACACCCCGCCGCCGCGCCTTGACCGCCGCGTAAAGCTCTGTGAGATCGACAGCATCAGTCTTGGCGGCGATCGGAGTTTTTCCGATCCCTCTTCCTGTGCGTCACGGCGGATTTCTTCATTGCGTTACCGTCGGGTGAACTATGCACGCACGATAATACTGTTGCGACAAACACGCCACACCGCCGTGCGCCACCAAACTCAGAAATTGTTTCCCCCCGCCTTCACCTCAATCCCTGCATCCTTCAGCGCCTTGATCAGCGCCGGAAGATCGTCGTGCTCGAGCTTCGTCACCCGGTCCATTTGCTTCTGCAAGTCCGCTGGGAGCACCTGAATCGTCTTGCGTTGATCGTTGGTCACTGCGAACGACACGTTCAGCATTTCCGTGAGCGCGTTGAACCGCGCCTGCACCGTCGTCGCTGACGGCGGAGCAGGCGGACCATTCTGATCGTCCACAGGTCCCGCGCCACCAGCCGCCGGCGCTGGCGCTCCACCGCGTGCACCGCCAACAGCTCCGGTGTCGGTCGTCGCGCCACGCCCGCCGCCCGCGCGACCACCTCCGCGTCCTCCGCGTCCACCACCGGCCGCGCCGCCACCAGCAGCTCCACCGCCCGCACCAGCGCTGCCGCCGCCGCGCCCGCCGCGCCCACCGCGACCACCCACCGCCGGCGGCCGTCCAACCTGCGCGACGATCTCCGCCAGTTCCTTCGTCATGGCCGCGAGCTTCGCCTTTGCGTCAGGCGTCAGCTTCGCCATCTCCGAATCGGCAGCGCGGCGAATCTCAGCGAACTTCCGCTCGGCCGTGTCCGCCTGCGCCTGCCGCTCACGATACGTGCGCTGGAACGACGCGACGCTCACGCGGAACGCATACAGCTGTTTCATCTCCGCGTCCGTCAGCGTCACCATCGGATCCTTCCGCAGCGTGAACGACTGCTCGATCACGGTCGCCGGCCCGCTCGCCGAGGCAACCGTGAGCCGCGCCTTGTACGTGCCCGGAAGCGCCTGAAAGAAGGCCTCGCCGTTACCGCGTCCGCCGAAGCCGCCGCCACCAGCACCTCCTCCTCCGCCCCCCGCACCGCCCCGACCACCACGCCCGCCAGCTGCTACCGTCCCAGGCGGCAACGTGTCAGTCACCGGCCCGGTCAGCGGCGGCCCGACGCGCATGTCCCAATACTGACGGAACATCCCCGGCTTGTTGTGCGCCGCCATCTGGCGGATCACGCTGCCGCTCGCATCGACAATAGAGATCGTCGCCTTCGCGTCAGACGGAATTTCATTCAGCGTGTACGTGATGCCGGCGCCGAGCTCGGGGTTCTGCCCAGAGAACCCGCTCGTGCCCATGCCGGAGTTGCGCGTTGCGTTCGGCTGGACGTCCAGTTCATCGCGGATCGGAAACAGGAATGCGACCTGCGCCTGCTTCGCCTGCGCGAGATGCTCGAGCGGCGCGAGGTCGTCGAGGATATACACTCCGCGGCCGTGCGTGCCGACGACGAGATCGTTCATGCGCGCCTGGATCTGGATGTCGTGCACCGGCACGCCCGGGATCCCGCTCTTCAACTGCGCCCAGTGCGTGCCGCCGTCGATCGTGAAGTACACGCCGAACTCGGTTCCGACGAACAACAAGTTCGGCTGACGCGGGTGTTCGCGAATCACCTGCACCGGTCCGCCGTCCGGCAGGTCCGACGCAATCGACGTCCACGTATGACCGTAGTCCGTGCTCTTCACCACGTACGGCTTGAAATCATTGCTGCGATGCCCGTCGAGCGTCGCGTAAATCGTTCCCTCGTTCGCCCTCGAGAAAACCACCCGGCTCACGTACGTCGTGTCCGGCACGCCGGGAAAATGCTCGGTCTTGGTCCAGGTCTTGCCGCCGTCGCGCGTGACCTGCACGAGACCATCGTCCGTGCCCACCGCGAGCACGCCGGCGCGCATCGGCGATTCGTCAATAGTCGAGATGTTGCTGAATTCGGCCGTTCCCTCGTTACGACCCAACGCTGCGGAATCCGGAATACTCCCGCGCATCGGCAACTTGTTGCGGTCGATCTCGCGCGTGAGATCCGGGCTAATCGTCACCCAGCTGTCGCCGCGATCCGGGCTGCGATACAGATAGTTCGCGGCCATGTACACGGTCTTCGCATCGTGCCGCGACGGAAGGATCGGCGCGCTCCAGTTGAAGCGCTGCTTGTCTCCGTCCTTCGGCACAGGCTTGATGTTCTTCGCCTGCCCAGTGCGCTGATCGTAGCGCACCACGCCGCCGCCCTGCATTTCGGCGTAGACAAGATTGTAGTCCGACGGGTCCGGCACCGCGTAGAATCCGTCGCCGCCGTGCATGCGGAACCAGTCGGCGTTCGTTGGTCCGAATGTCGTGCGCGTGCGATTCGGCCCGCCCCACTGCTGATTGTCCTGCAGTCCGCCGTAAACGTTGTAGAACGGCTGCGCATCGTCCACCGCGATCGCATAGAACTGCGCGGCCACAAAGTTCTCGAAGTGGCTCCACGTGTGCCCGCGGTCCCACGTCTCGTTCAGCCCGCCGTCGTTGCCGAGGATCATCTGCGATGGATCTTCAGGGTTGATCCAGAGCACGTGCGAGTCGCTGTGCACCGGGCCGCCCTGCGCGAAGTTGGTCCACGTCCGGCCGCCGTCGAGTGACTCACGCGAGGTGGCGCTCAGGCTGACGACATGTTCGGGATCGCTGGGATCGCAGCGAATCTGGCTGTAATACCAGGCGGTGCCGTCCACGCCGTTCACCTGATGCCAGGTGGAGCCGCTGTCGTCCGAGCGATAAATGCCGTTGGCGGATCCCTTCGCGTGAATCACGGCGTACACAGTCGACGGCTTGGACTGGCACACGGCGAGGCCGATGCGGCCGAGTTCGCCCGTGGGAAGCCCGGTCTTGAGCTGCGTCCAAGTGTGGCCCGCGTCGTGCGTCTTGTAGATGCCGCTCTCCGGGCCCGCGGGAAGAAATCCGTACTCGCGCCGTTCGCGCTCGAGCGACGCCGCGTAGAGGACGTCCGGGTTCGACGGATCGATCACGAGCTCCGTGAAGCCGGTGTTTGCGCTGATCTCCTTGGTGTTCGTCCAGGTTTTGCCGCCGTCGGTCGTCTTGAACACGCCGCGCTCGCCGCCGCTCGACCAGAGCGGGCCCATGGCCGCGACGTACACGACGTTCGGGTCGCGCGGGTCGACGACGATGCGCGCGATGTGCTGCGACTTGGGGAGCATCGGGCCCGACCACGTCTTGCCGCCATCGGTGGATTTGTACGCGCCCGTGCCCCACGACGAGCTGCGCATGTTGTTCGCCTCGCCGGTGCCGACCCAGACGATGTCCGAGTTCGACGGCGCGACTGCCACAGCGCCAATCGATCCCGTGCGCACCGAATCGAACACCGCGGTCCAGCTGAGCCCGGCGTTCGTTGATTTGTAGATTCCACCAGTTGCAGCGGCGATGTACATGACGGTGCCCAAGCGCCCGCCGCGCACCATTGGCGGATTTTCCGCGACGGCAATGTCGACGATTCGCCCGCCCATCAGCGCGGGACCGATCGAACGAAATGAGAGCGATCGCGCCAGCACGGAATCCGCGGGGAACGTCGATGAGGCGGCTCGCTGCGCGGCGGCGGGTGCCGCGATTACGAGCACTGCGGACGCAAGCGCCGCGAGAGTGCGTGGCGCACGCATGGCGAAAATCGTCGAATGAGGCATGTTTTGGGAGCGGAAAAGAGGACGGGAACCAACGTCCCAAAGCTATCCGCCGCTCGTGTCGCGGCAACGAAAACACTCGGGAGTCTTCTGTCATGATACTGTCATCGTTCGTTCGCCGGGCCACGATGGGCGCGGTGCTCACCGCAGCGGGCGTCGCCGCTCCCCCGATAGCCGCTGCTCAGGGCACCACGCCACGGGTCTCGGCGGCAGAGCGTGCGGCCGCGCGCGCGGTGGATTCGCACAATGCCGAGGCGCTCGCGCTGCTCGTGCGACTCGTGAACATCAACAGCGGCACGATGAACCTCGCCGGCGTGCGGAGCGTGGCGGACGTGCTGCGCCCGCAGCTCGAGGCGCTCGGGTTCAAGACCCGCTGGGTGGACGGCGCATCCTTTAAGAGGGCGGGGCACCTGGTGGCCGAGCACCCGGGTACGGGGCCGAAGATTCTATTGATTGGCCATCTCGATACCGTGTTCGAGCCGTCGAGCCCGTTTCAGAAGTTCATCAAACTGAACGACTCGACTGCAACCGGCCCCGGCGTGATCGACATGAAGGGCGGCGACGTCGTGATGCTGTTCGCCCTGCGCGCGCTGAAGGACGCGGGCCAGCTCGAGAGGATGAACGTGACGGCGGTGTTCGACGGCGATGAGGAAGACGCGGGCCGTCCGCTCAGCGCATCTCGCAAAGCGCTGAAAGACGCCGCCGTCGGTGCGAGCGCGGCGATGGGCTTCGAAGATGGCGCGGGCGACCCGAAATCGGCCGTGATCTCGCGCCGCTCCGCCACCGAGTGGAAAATTACGACGACCGGCTACCCCGGCCACGCGTCGCAGATTTTTCATTCGGACATCGGCGCAGGCGCGATCTTCGAGATGTCGCGCATCCTCACCGAGTTCCAGCAGAAACTTTCCGGTGAGCCATACCTCGCGTTCAGCCCGGGCTTGGCACTCGGCGGCACGCTCGTGAACCTGGACAGCACGAACACCGCAGGCTCCGCGAGCGGAAAGACCAACGTGATCGCCGGAAAGATGACCGTGACCGGTGATATGCGCACGCTCTCGCCTGAGCAGCTCGCGAAAACGGAGAAGGCGATGCGCGAGATCGTGTCGCATCACCTTCCGAAGACCGGTGGAGAGATCACGTTCGAAGACGGCTACCCCCCGATGGCGCCGACCGATGGCAATCGGCGGCTGCTCGCGATGTACGATCAGGCGAGCCGCGATCTCGGCACGGGGACGGTGGTCGCGGTTGATCCGTCGAAGGCTGGCGCGGCGGACGTGGCGTTCATCGCGAACACGGTGCCGATGGTGATCGACGGCATCGGACTATCCGGCCACGACGATCACAGCGCGAAGGAGACGGCGGATCTGCGGATGCTGCCGTCGCAGACGAAGCGGGCGGCGGTCGTGATGCTGAGGCTGTCCCAGATGAAGAGCGTGACGCCGTGATCCGCCCCATAGTTGCTGCGGTCCTTGCGGTCAGCGCCGCCGCGGCCCAATCGCCTGCGCAAGGCGCAACGGCGGGATCCGGATCTCTTATTCGCGACACGGTTCTCGCGAACGGCCTCCGCATCATCGTCTCTGAAAACCACGCCGCGCCCATCGCCACGACGGAGCTCGTCGTTCGGACCGGCGCCTTCACACAGGACGTCGGCGAAGAAGGAATTTCACACTTGTTCGAACACCTCCTCTTTCGCGCCTACGGAAGAGACCAGGCGTTCGCAACTGAAGTCGCCGACATGCAGGGCACGTACAACGGATCCACCGCGGAAGAGGAGGTCAACTACTACATCACCGCGCCGGGCAATCAGATGGGGTCCGCCGTGCACATGCTCGCGAAGCTCATTGTCGATCCGCGCTTTCGCGACGCGGACATCGACGCCGAGCGCGCGATTGTGCGATCGGAATTCGACGGCGATGCATCGCAGTCGAGTTTTATTCTCCGCGCCGAAATGGGCAGGCGTCTCTGGGGTGCCGATTGGGCGCACAAGGATGCGCTCGGCACGGCGCACTCGATCGACCAGCTCGACCCACAGCGCGTGCGCGCGATCTACGCGCGCTACTACGTCCCGAACAACGCGGCGCTGGTCGTCGCCGGCGACGTGCATGCGGCCGACGTGTTTACGCAGGCCGCAAAGCGCTTCGGAGGATGGAAGACCGCGCCGGACCCGCTCGCGAATGTCGCCGCGCCGTCGGCACAGCCGCTGGCCACGCAGACGCTCGCGGTCAGCGCGCCGCACCAGCGTCTCGTGGCAGTGACCATCGAGTGGGTGGGGCCGAGCGTGCGCGCCGACGCGACTGGGGCGCGAGCGGCCGAACTGTTCGCGCAAATGGTGAACTCGACAACCTCTGCGCTCCAGGAGCAGCTCGTGCACGCGGGCCTCGTGCAGTCCGCGTCGATGTCGTACCTGCCACAAAATCGTCGCGGGCCGATATCGCTGACGGTAGTGATGCTCCCCGCCGCGGTCGAGCCCGTGCTGCCCATGCTCCGCGCCGCCATCGAGCGATTCGCCTCACCCGACTATCTGAACGAGTCGCTGCTTGCGATCGCCAAGAAGGAATACGCGATGGACAGTCAGCTCGAACATGAACGGGCGTCGGACACCGCGGACGACCTGGGTTTCTGGTGGGCCGTCGCCGGACTCGACTATGCGCGGGCCGACGGCGACGCGACCACACGCATGAGCATGGCCGACGTCGCGCAGTTCGTGAAAACGAATATCGCCGGACGTCCGTATGTCGCCGGCGCGCTCACCGCCCCGGGGGATGTTCAGCGAGTGCGACAGCTGATCGACGCGACATTTCACACAGACAAGGTGGCGCCGCAATGATCGCACACAGGATTGTCCTCGCGGGGTTGATTTGCCTCACGGCGGCACCCTCTCGCTTCGCGCCAGACGCCTCGGCGCACACGCGCCATGTGCGCGCCGCCGTGCCGCGCCCGCCCGCTGACAGCGGGCCCGCCATGTTCGACGTCGGCCACCTGCAGGTAATTCTCGAGCGGCGCACCGCGACGCCGATTGTCGTCGCGCAGCTCTACCTGCTCGGCGGCGCGCGCCAGATCAACGCGGCCAACGCCGGCATCGAACCGCTCGTGCTGCGCGCGAGCCAGTATGGATCGGCGGCGTATCCCGGTCCGGCGTCGCGCCTGGCGCTCGCGCGCACCGCAAGCAAGGTGTCGTTCGAGGCCACGGACGACTTCAGCGTCGCGACGCTGACCACCATGCGCCCGGAGCTGGACAGCGCGTGGGCGGTGTTCGCGAACGAGATGGTGTCGCCGACGCTCGCCTCGCTGGGCATTGAATCAGTGCGCCGGCGAATGCTGATCGGACGCCTCGGAGAGGAGGGCGATCCAGACGGCGTGCTCCGGGAGATGGTGCGCCGGGTGGGGTATCAGGGCCAC
>JBOHTH010000088.1:0-8172 GCA_050733535.1 Gemmatimonadaceae bacterium
CTCAAGGCGCGCGGGCTGGACGTGAGGACCGTGAAGCCCCGCGACTGGCGCATTGATCTCGCCGACATGGAGAAGGTGATCGACAAGAAAACGAAGCTGGTGGCGCTGTCACTGGTGAGCTACTACAACGGCTTTCAGCACGATCTCAAGGCCGTATGCGATCTCGCGCATGCGCGCGGCGCGCATGTGTACGCCGACATCATCCAGGCGGCGGGCGCAGTGCCGATCGATGTGCGCATGAGCGGTGTGGACTTCGCCGCGTGTTCGAGCTTCAAGTGGCTGATGGGGGATTTTGGACTTGGATTCTTGTATGTACGCGAAGGGCTGCTCGATCGCGTCATCACGCGCACGCAATACGGCTACGAGCAGACGGATGACGTAGCGCCGCACCTGCTCCCCGCGGACGCGCCGTCGAGCGAGCCGTATACGTGGACGGTGATGACGGACGCGGGCGCACACTTCCAGGTGGGGACGATGTCGTACGCGGCGCTCGCCGCGCTGGGGCAGTCGCTGCAGCATATCCAGGAAGTGGGTGTCGCGAACATCCAGGCGCAGCGGCAGCCGTTGATCGATGCGCTTCAGCGGGAGATGCCGAGGCTGGGGTTTGCGCCGTTGACGCCGGCTGGGACGACGGGGCCGATTGTGAGTTTCGCGATGAAGGATGCGGAGCGGACGGCGGCGCGGCTCGCGCGGGCGAAGGTCATCGTTGGGGACAGTATGAACAGGCTGCGGGTGTCGCCGTCGGTGTTCAACCATCAGGGAGATGTGGACCGGCTGCTCGAGGCACTGAGCTAGGGAGATCTCGACCTGGTCGCGTGACATGGCCCGCACCCGACGGAGTATTGGGCGTAACTCTCACCGCAAGTATCGCCCTCACCATGCTGCGGCGATAAACCGCCGCAATTGCGCGGCAACCTTCCGCTCCGCGCCAGGCCCCAGCACACCCGCGCGTCGCACGATGCGCGAGGGATCGATCGCCGCGATTTTCGCCGGCCGCACCACCGACGGCGCCGGCAACCCCGCACGCTCGAGATCGGTGATCGGCACATCGCACGTCCACGCCTCGTTCGCGGCGCTCGTGATCATCGCCACCCAAATCACGCCGTACGCCGCAAGCTCAGCGGTCGACACCACCAGCGCCGGCCGCCGCTTCTCGGCCAAACGATCGACGTACGGAAACGGCACCACGACCACGTCGTAGGCCGCGTAGCGCTCAGAGACCGCCATACGCGTCGTCGTCCGCGCGCCCCTTCCACTCCGAGAACGCCGCGAACGGATCGTCCGCCTCCGGCAGCGCCTTGTCGATCACCACGCCGCGCTCCGTAAAGCGAAAGCGCACGGTGTCGCCCGGCCGGATCGCCAGCGCTTCGCGCACGGCGCGCGGCAATACGGTCTGGCTTTTTACCGAGACCTTGGCGTACTCAACGGGCTTGCGGGGACGGCGCGGCATGACTGAAAGATAGTCGATCGTCTTACGTCTTACCAGCGCCCCTCGACTTCTGAGTGGGACGGGCCTTATCTGGTGAATCTCTTCATCTCAGCTTCTGAGAACGGATACTTCGAATCCCTGCTTCGAAGCACGACGATGGGCAGCAGAAACAGCAGCAGCCCAGCGCCGAGAGTACCGAGGAACCCCGGCACAAAATCTCCGCTGGCTGCGAGACCATGATTGACGACGTACCAGATGTAGTAAGCGCCGACAGGCCAGAAGAGAAAGACGTTTGTGGCAAAGCCGGGATTGTAGAGGCGCTTCTGCTTCAGCGGAATCACAATGACGTGGGCGAAGGTCTGGAACAGGCCTAATCCCGCCTGCGCAAGACCAAGCCAAATCAGATTTGGGAAGCAGATGGCAAGAGCATAAAACGGATACGTCAGCGCGACGTTGCTGATCAGACACTGATTCGCGTTCAAGGGATAGCGATCAGGAGCGTCCTTCTCTCCGAACATGACCTTGTTGGATATCGTGGGGAATCCTCCCGGGAACGCATACTCTTCAACTTGATGAGCGAGCATCGCCATGAAGCTGAAGACGAGTATCACCTGGATACGACTGAAGTTGCCTCCCCAGAAGCCCATGAAAAACGAGAGGGCGACGAAGAGGATTCCTCCGATGTAGTACCAGTTGTGCCGATAGAAACTCATGTTGCCTCACAGGTTCTGCCCCCATGACGACGTGATGGAGCAGCCATAGGCTACTCGCTCTTCAGCGCCTCTATAGGTTCAACGCCCAACACCCGGCGCGCGGGCCACCAGATCGCCACCGCCGCGGCAAGCATGATGACAGCAACGGCTCCGGACATCGTGCCGGTCTCGAACCACTTCACCCCATGCAGCTGCCCCGCAAGGATGCGGCCCGCCCCCAACGCACCGGCCACGCCCACGACAACACCGGCGAGCACCACGCGACCGCCCTGCGATATGAGGAGCCGCATGACCGCGTCACCCGTGGCGCCGAGGGCGAGCCGGATGGCGACCTCGCGCTGCCGCTGCGTCACGGCGTACGCCGTCACGCCGTAGAGGCCGACCACGGCGATGAGCACTGCCGCCGCTGCAAATGCGCCAAGGAGTGACATGATAAATCGCGGCCCTGCGAGGAGCTGACTGACCTCATCGTCGAGGCGCGACGGAAAAGTGACCATCGCCCCGCGATCGATCGCCGTCGCTGCGCGACGCACCGCGACGACCACGGAGTCCGCATCGCGCCCGCACGCCATGAACTGCGCGTACTGCGTCGGCGCCTGCGCGAAGGGGAGATAGAGGTCGGCGAGGTTCGTGTCGTCAAACCCCTGACGTACATCGCTCACCACGCCGATCACCGTGCGCCAGCGGCCAATGCTCGAGTCGGCTGCGGCGGTCGGCGACGCCATGCGCAGAGTTCGCCCCACGGCCGCGGCGCCAGGCCAGAGGCGCCGCGCAAGTCCCTCGCTTACGATCGCGACGGGCGCGGCGCCCCACGCGTCGCGCCCGTCGAAGTTGCGGCCGGCCTTCAGCGCGATGCCGACCACCCCGAAATAGTCGCCTGTCACGGAGATCACGGCCGGGCGTACTCCTCCGGGAGTTTCGCCTTCCCCGCGGGTCACGAAGGATTGTCCGGGCTCGTAAAACGGCGTCCCGCTCGTCAGCGCGAATCCGCCGCGGCGCGCGGCCATCACCGCACTGCCGAGATTGTCATAGAACTGCGACTTCGCGCTGTCGGTTGCATATCGCTGCGCGGGAACGGATACGCGCGCGCGAAGCACGCCCGTCGGATCGACGCCAAGTTCGGTGCCAAGGAGGGTCCGCACATTCGCGATCATGAGGCCCGTTGCGACCAGCAGCACGACGGAGATCGCGATCTCCGATCCGATGAGGAGGGAGCGCGCGCCCCGTGCGCCGCGGCCGTCGCCACCCGCGATTCCGGTGCGTCGCAACGCGTCGGCGAGGCGGCTGTCGCCGCGAGTGATGGCCGGCAGTGCGAGCGCAGCCAGCGCAAGCGCCAGCACGCCCGCGATCGCAAGCCAAACCGCGAAATCGAATTCGATAGCGCCCGCGCCACCTGACGGAGCCCTGCCGAGTCGCTGTTCGATCATGGGCGCGAGGCCGCGGAGAATCGTCCACGAAGCCAGAACCGCGAGGGCCGTTCCAGTGGCGACGATCAATGCACCCTCGCCGACCGCGAGCGACGCCAGCCGACGACGGGAGGCGCCGAGCGCGCTCCTGATGGCGAGCTCTTTTTCCCGCCGCACGCGGCGCAGGAGTGAGAGCACGCCGAGATTCGCGAGCACGATCGCCAGCACGAGGGCAACGGCCGCCGCAATGCCGACGAGTACTCGGCGCACCGGTGCGGTGTAGCGGTCGTGAAGAGACTCGAGGTGCACACCGGGCCACCCCTCTGGAATCGCGGTCGCGACCCTGCGCAACTCACGATTGATCTCGCGCTCGGCGACCTCGCGCGTCACACCGGGCCGAAGGCGGACCATGTACGCCGTTGCGTTGTCCCGAAGCGGAACGATCACGTCCACTTCACCGCGCTCGAAGACCTCGGCCGCGCGCACCGGCTGGCTGAGCACTCCGATGATCTGCGTCCGGACGGGGTCAGCGAACCCGTCGGCGGGCGCGAGGGGAACGAACCGACCGATGACGGAAGAGTCGCCATGATACCGTTCGATCCAGAGCTTCCGGCTGATCAGCATCGCCGGTGAAGCGCCAGGAGCGAAGTCTGGCTCGGTGAAACGACGGCCAACCGCAACGGGGAAATTGATGCCCTGCACCGAGTGTGGCAGGGTACGCAGTCCCTGAACCTCCTCGAGCCATGGGGCACCGGTCAGGTGCAGCCTCACTAGCCCGGTGCTGTCGGCGAGGTCGACGATGCCTTGGAGCGCCGGCCAGTCGATGAGTCGCACGCCACGTGGCTCAGGGTGGCGCGGCTCGGAGTAACTCAGATGATAGAGGCGATTGGCATTCGCGAAGGGGAGTGACCGGATGAGATACGCGTTGACAACCGCGCCGACCGTCGTGGCGAGGGTGACGCCCAGCGCAACCGAGGCGACCGCGGTGAGGGAGAACGCACGATCGCGGCAGAGAGCGCGGACAGTGGTGCGGAGCGAGTCGCTCACAGCAGGTCGCTCGGCTCCCGAAAGACCAGCAACACCAACGGCGCTCCTCCAAGCCGCCGCGCGTTCAGGTACATCGTCCGCGGGCTCCGCCCCAGTTCTTCGAAGGTGATCTTCACATTTTGCAGACGCGTGTTGTGGAGCCGCGCGCCGTCGACCAGCGCGCGGATGGCCGCCAGGTTCAACCGCCCCTCCGCGATGTCGTAGATCGAATGCCCCTCGGTGGGAGTGGTCGTGAGGCCAAACGACCGGTAGAAGTACTGGTTCGCCAGCTTCACCCGGTTGTCACGATCGAGCACCACCAGACCCTCGCGCATCGTATCGAGAATGCCTTGTAACAGATCGCGCGACCGCTCGATCTCGTCCACGTTGACCAGCAGGACTACGGCACCTTCGATCCGGTTGTCACGCGTCCGGTACGCCCGGATCTGCAGCATCTGCCACTGGCCCTCCCGGTCCTGCACCAAGTCATCGAACGGCTCAAGCGTCTCGATCACGCGCCGCGATTCCGCTTCCAGGTCCGGCCCCTCGAGCCCTACGTTGATGTTGCCAATGGGCCGCCCAACGTCACCGGCGATGAGGTTCATCACGCGCGCCGCCGCCGGCGTGAAGCGGCGGATGCTCATGTCGTTCGTCAGCATGACGATCGGCGCGTTCACGCTCGCGAAGAGATTGAGCAGGTCGTCGTTCGCCTCCGTCAACTCGGCGTTCTGGTGCTGCATCTCCTCGTTGACGGTGCGGAGTTCCTCGTTGGTGGCCTGGATCTCCTCCTTCGACGTCTGCAGCTCCTCGTTGGTGCTCTGCAGCTCCTCGTTGCTCGACTGGACCTCCTCGAAGGCCGACTGGAGGTCGTCGTTCGTGGCCTCGTGCGCCTCCACCATCGACTCCAGGCTGTGGCGCGCGGCGAGCAGGTCGGCCGCCATCTCAGCACGCGATGGCTGATCGTCATCCGGCTTCCCGGCGCGCCCGGGCGCGCCCCTCGGCGCGACCGGCGCACGATTCAGGAACAGCACAAGCCACAGCGGCTCGTGGGGGTGCGCATTCGGCACTGGGAGCACTTCCAGATCGAAGGTGCGCGCGCGCCCGCCCGACTCGACGCGCAGATGCTCGCGCCGCACCGGCTTCCCGCTTTTGCGCACCTCGGCCAGGGCGCTCCGCAAGGCCTGGGCGATCGTGCGCCGCGCCATCGAGAACAGGTCGTGGCTCGGCGCCCCGGGCCCCGCCACCAGAAAGGCGCTCGTGTCACCGCGGAAGGCAACGATCTGCAGGTGCGCGTCTACGAGCACGCCGGGCGGCCCGTAGCGCCGCAGCACCACCTGATCGGCCGCATTGCGCAGCGCCGCCTCGCTCCACCGGGGCGGCGCATCCTCGAACGGGCGGGCCACGCGCCCCGGACGCGGGAGCGGCAGCGCAGACCCCGCCTCGTTCGTCGCCCACACCTTGCGGTAGAGCTTGACCTTCGGATCCTGCGCTTCAAACCGCGGATCCAGCGGGCCCAGGCTCTCCGAGTGCCCGAGCAGCAGGTACCCGCCCGGCTTGAGCGCGTAATGCAGCACCGCCTGCACCCGGCGTTGGAGGCTCGGCCCGAGATAGATGAGCAGGTTGCGGCAACTGATGAAATCCATGCGGGAGAAGGGCGGATCGGCGATCACGTCGTGCTTCGCGAACACGCACAGCTCGCGGATATTCCCGCTGATCTGGTAGCCGGTGTCGGTCTTGGTGAAGAAGCGATCAAGGCGCTCGCGCGACACCTGCTGTTGGATGTTCACCGGGTACCGGCCGGCCCGCGCGCGATTGATCGCGCCCTCACTGATGTCGCTGCCGAAGATCTGCAGCACGTGGTCCCCCCGGGCTGCGGCCGTCGCCTCCAACAGCACGATGGCCATCGAGTACACTTCCTCCGCCGAGGAGCAGCCCGGCACCCAGACGCGGATGGCGCTGCCGGCAGGGGCGGCGGCGGCGAGCTTGGGGAACAGCTGGTCGCGGAGCAGCGTGAATACCGCCTCGTCGCGGAAAAACTCCGTGACGTTGATCAGCAGGTCGTCATAGAGCTTCGCGACCTCGTCGGCATGCGCCGCACAATACGCGGCGTAGGCCCCGAGGTCCGCCAGATTGCGCATCGCCATGCGTCGCGACACACGGCGCTTGATCGTGGCCGGTTTGTAGTCGGCGAAATCGACTCCCGTGGATCCACGCAGCAGTCCGAAGATCTGGCTCCAGGCATCGGCGGCGCCGGGCGCCGAATCAATCACGGCATCCGGCGCTTCGGCGCGGAGATACTCGTGGCGGCTCACCGCCGCCAGCTCTTGGGCGATCTTCGCCGGCGGGAGCACGAAATCCACCGTGCCGGTGCCGACCGCGCTCTGCGGCATGCCGGGGAACTTGGCGCTCGCCACGTCCTGCGCGAAGGTGATGCCGCCCGCGGCCTTGACCGCGCGCACGCCCTGTGAGCCGTCGGAGCCGGTGCCCGAGAGCACGATCGCGATGGCGCGCGCGCGCTGGTCGCCCGCCAGGGAATCGAAGAAGCGATCCACCGGCAGATAGCGCCCCCCATCGGGACGCCGCTCGCTGAGCCGCAGCCGGCCGTCGCGGATCACCATCGTGGTGTTGCGCGGGATCACATAGACGTGATTGCGCTCCACTTTCATCGCCTCCTCCGCTTCGTGCACCGGCAGCGCCGTGGCGCGGGCAAGGAGCGTGACCAGCATGCTTTCGTGGTCGGGATCGAGATGCTGGATGAGCACAAGCGCGACCCCTGGATCGTCGGGGAGCGCGCCGAGAAGGGCGGTGACCGCCTCGAGGCCGCCGGCGGAGGCGCCGATGCCGGCAATGGGAAATCCGTCCTGCGGAGGGCGCACTGCTGGCGCTGCAGGGGCGATCTTCGGGACCTTCCCGCTGGCCGTCGCCTTTTGTGGGGGTTTCTTTGCGGTCGTCCTCCGCTTGGGCGTCTTCGGCAACTCCGCTCCCGGTACACACTCGTGAACGCGCATACGGCGGCGCACACGGTCGCGCGCACTTCCGTTTAATATGAGCTTACCTCGGACGGGCGCTACCGTCCACTGTATCGCCACCGCCACAGCGGATGGGACAGGGGTCAAGTCAGCTCACGGCCATAGCTCGAGCTCATGGGAGCAGAACTTGCCGGGCAAGGACATACTCAGTATGATCAGGTATGTCCGCGAAACCCCGCTACGCCCGCATCGCCATCACCATCCCCGCCGCTGACCTCGCCGCCGCCGACGCGATCGCCCGCAAACGCGACCGCTCCCGCAGCTGGGTCATCGCTGAGGCCGTTCGTCGATACGCCAGCGAGCCCGCGCCTCCCCCGCCCCGCCCCGGCGTCGGCCCGCTGCGACACGCGCAGCTCGCAGCCGACCTCCGCCTCTCGCCCGAAGAACGCGTTAGCGCGTCTGAAGAAACGGCGCGCATCTCCGTGCGCCGCCGCGCCGTGCATGCGCAGCGCGTCATCGGCTTTGATCGCTACGAAGACTACCTGGCGTGGAAACGGATCGAGGACATCGGCGGATGAAGCGCGAGACGACCCGCCTCGCCGAGGTGTGCGCCGCGCTCAACGCCGAGC
>JBOHTH010000089.1:0-2215 GCA_050733535.1 Gemmatimonadaceae bacterium
TCGCCACCGAGCGGCATCGCTTGGCCGTCGAAGAGACGCGGATGCGCATCCGCCTCCAAGCCATTCTCGATCTCGCCTGGCCGGAGTTCACGATGCACTTTCGCGTGCACACGCTCACGGCTCGGGCCCTGCTGCGCCGCTGGCCGACCGCGGCCGATGTCGCCGGGGCGAGCCCGCGTGCCGTGGTCACGCTGATGAAACGCGTCTCCCAAAATCACTTCACGCCCGCGAAGGCGAAGGCCTTTCTCGCCGCCGCCCGCACGAGCGTGGCGATTACTCGCGATACGCTCGCGCGGCGCGCCGAGATCCATCGCCTCCTGGATCGCTGGGACCTTGTGCTCGCCGAGATCGCGACCATCGAGCGCGAGCTCGCCGCATTGGTGGAGCAGCATCCGGGCGCGAACGCCTTGACGACGATCCCCGACGTGGGCGTCGTGTGCGCCGCGAGCCTTGTGGCGGAGGTCGGCACGCCGGAGGGCTTTGCGTCGCCGCGGCAGGTGCTGAAACTCGCCGGGATGAACCTCGCGCGGCGCGAGAGCGGGACGTCCCTGCGCAGCCGACTGAAGCAAACCAAACGCGGCCGGCCGCTCCTCCGCCGGCAGCTCTTCCTGCTCGCCGCCCGCTGGTGTCGCACCGGCGCGCCGTATCATCGGGCGTTTCTCGCGATGGCCGCGCGGAATGGCGGTTCCAAGATCAGTGCGATCTGTGCGCTCGCGCGCCGGATGGTGCCGATGCTGCTCCACGTCATGCAGACCGGCGAAGCGTTCGATCAGCGGCGCTGGGAGGGCGCGCGGGTCGATCCGTTCTTGATGCCAGAGCAGGCCGCGTGAATCGCTAGCGCTTTATCGTGCCGCGCGTGGGGCGCGTGGCGGGGACCCTGACTTCATCGAGACGATGGCCGCTCGCGACCCTCGATCTCATCCGTAACTCCGTCGTCCGCCGCACTCCCGATCCCGCACCGTCCGTGAAGATGTGTCGTGCCGGAACAGAAACATCCCGAGCACCGAGGAACTTTGATTGTCGCGGCAAGGATCCATAACGCACGCTGCTGTTCGGCGTTGTTTGATAATTGAACGCTCACTCGCGACGTCTCGCGAGGCCGCAAGTTAGACCCGATCCACGCACCGCGTGCAGGACCGCGCGGCGGCAGGCCCGTGGCGCAATCACGCACGCCCAGTGCCCACACAATCCCCGGCTGCCGCCGCCACGCACAGGGCAGACACGACGCGCGAGATCCCGGCGATCCGGTTGGCCCGCGAGACGATTCGCGACCTCGAAGTCGCGTTGTACACGCAACGAACTGAGCCTCCGGAGAACTCGGGGCGATGTCCTTACATTCGCCGCGGCAAGGTGACGTAATAGACGATCCACTGCCCTTTGTCGCGCCCCAATCTCATGTCAAATACTTCCGTACTGTCGCGATAGGGAAAGCGAAACGATACGTACGACGAATCGGCGTCAATAGCGTGGCTATCTACGACGGTGAGGTGGCCACTGGCCTGCCGCAACAGCAGCGGTTCATCTCGAGCCATCGCCTCGAAGCGCGATTCCGCATCCAGCCCACGTGTAAGAGCCTTTACCCGAGACCAGTTGCCGGCCGCCGCCGCCGTGATCACTGAATCTGCGGCAGCTTCTTGGCCACCCAGCGCCTGCGACGATTTGCCGCAGGCCGAGCAGAACGCCAGCGCCAGCACTGAATAGGTTCGCACGGTTCCCCCTCAGTCGTCGCAGCGCCGTTGCTCGCCGCGCGCCGCGTGGTAAAGGTTCTCAATCCTCCTCGCACTTATCTCACTCCCATTGTAGAGCCCGTGTCCGAGTAGCTCGTGCGCGATAAGGCTTCCGAGAGTCGCGGACGCAACTCCTGGACGGAGTGCGCAGGACGCCGCGCCGCTCCCGGTCTGATAGGAGAATCCTCCAACATCACTTCGCACGATGACGGCGGTCATCTTCGACGGGTCCCACCCCGAAAAGTACCTTTCTCCGCGCGCACCGAATCGAACGTTGTATGTGTTGCTTGAGGAAACCTCGGTGCCGAACCTATCTTGCAACTCTTCGTAGCCTTTGCCAGCACGCGCGTCATAACTCTGAACGCAGTTGTCGTCCCCCAAAGTAATGTTCGTATTCGTAGCCTCTTCAGTTCCCATCTTTTGAATTTGAATATCAGCCCGGCTACCGTTGAAGCACACCTTCAGCCCAAACGGATCGGACGAGTTAC
>JBOHTH010000090.1:0-6052 GCA_050733535.1 Gemmatimonadaceae bacterium
CATCTGTTCGACTATCTCACCGTCCAGGAGCACCTGCGGTTCATCGCGCGGCTGTACGGCGTGGCCGACGCTGAGGAGCGCATCCCCGCGCTCCTCGCGGAGCTCGAGCTGACCGACAAGCTCAGGACACTCCCGGGCGAGCTCTCCCGCGGAATGAAGCAGAAGCTCGCGATCGCGTGCGGGTTGCTGCACCGGCCGTCGGCGCTGATCCTCGACGAACCATTGACCGGGCTCGATCCGGCGGGCATCCGCAAGATGCGCCACACGATCGCGGAGCGGGCGAAGTCCGGCGTGGCAGTTGTGCTGAGTTCGCATCTCCTGAATCTGGTCGAGGAACTCTGCACAAAGCTGTTCGTCATCCGGCGCGGAGTGTGCGTGGCGTATGGCACGCTCGATGAAATCATCGCCGGCCGCCCTGAGCTGGCGGGGCGAACGCTGGAGGACGTCTTCCTCACGCTCACGGCGGACGACGGCGCCGCGCCTGGGGACATCCGCGCGTGACCGCCGCGCTCGCGTTGCTGTTGTTCGAAACGACACGAAACCGGTTCGTATCGATGGCGCGGCGGCTGCGCTCGCCGCGCTACGCGATCGGCATGGCGCTCGGGCTCGGATACTTCTGGATGGTATTCGGCCGCCAGGTGGCCAGGCCGGCGCCGCATAACGACGGCTTCGCGGCGGCAGCCGCTCCGGCGTTTCAGTTGGCCGCGGAGCTTCTCGTGTTCGTCAGCATCGCCGGAATCTGGGTGTTTGGCGGCGACCGGTCGGCACTCGCATTCTCTGAAGCGGAAGTCGCGATGCTCCTCCCTGCGCCGGTGTCACGCCGTACGCTCGTCGTGTACAAGCTTGCACAATCGCAGATCGTCATCCTGATCAATGTCGCGATCTGGGTGCTTCTGCTTCGACGCAGCATTCTGTCGTCAACTCCGGTCATCGTCGGTGCACCAGCGATCTGGGTCATGTTCACGACGCTCAGCCTCCACCGAATGGGCGCCGCACTCGCGCGGGCATCGACGGTCGAGTACCGCGCCGCCGGCGCGAAACGCAAGTGGATCCTGCGCGTCGCCGGGTTCGTGATGGTGGCGGCGGTCATCGCGGCGCTCATCGCCGTACCGATGAGCGTGCTGTATCGATCGGGATCTGCTCCTGCCAAGGCCAACGATCCGCTCTCATTTCTGAACGATCTCATGCTGTTCATGAAGTCTCCCGGCGTGCAGGCAGTGCTCTATCCGGCGCGGCTCGTCGTGGCGCCGTTGCTGGCTGCGAACGTCCGCCAATGGGCCGTCGCGATGGTACCCGCGCTCGGCATTGTTGCGTTGCACGTGTGGTGGGTCCTGAGTTCCGATGCGGCGTTCGAAGAGGCGGCCGCCGTCGCGTCCGAGGAACGTGCGAAGCGCATCGAGGCGATTCGCACGCGGCGCACCGTAACCGCAGTACCGGCGAGGATCTCAGGCACCCGGACGATCGCACTCGCGCCAACCGGGATCCCCGCAGTCGCAATCGGGTGGAAGAACGCGATTTCGTTCATGCGATCTGTCAAGATCGGCGCCGTCCTTCGGCTTCCAGTCATCTTGATCGCAATTGCGGCGGTCGTTGGCGGGAAAGTCGGCGATCGCGCGTGGATCCTTGGCCTCGTCGCCGCAGTCATGGGAATACTGGGACCGTTCTTTATCGTCCAGGTTCTCCGGCATGACCTGCGAAGCGACATGCTGCACCTCCCTTTCCTGAAATCGCTGCCGCTTGCTGGCGCCGACCTCGTGCTGGCCGAGGTGCTGTCCACCGCGCTCCCGATGGTGGCCGTTCAGTTCGCGCTCTTTGCGGTCGCTGGCATTGCGGCGTCAATGAGCTCCAAAGCTGGTTATGTGCCGGCGAGCATCGCGATCGGCGCCGCAATCGCATCCCCATTGATGCTCATCGCTCTCGACGGGGCAATCTGCACGATACTCAACGGCTCTGCGGTACTCTTTCCGGGGTGGATCCGCCTCGGGCCGGGGAGCGGCGGCGGAATCGAGATGATGGGCCAAAACATGCTGTCGATGATCGCGACGGTCGTCGCCTTCGTCTTGATGCTGCTAATTCCACTCGCCATCGCAGCGACCGCATGGTTCGCACTCAAAGCAAATCTGACCATAGCGGTGACGGCCGCCTGCGCCCTCGCCGCGATTGCGCTCGCGAGCGAGA
This sequence comes from Gemmatimonadaceae bacterium, assembly GCA_050733535.1. Classification (GTDB taxonomy): domain Bacteria; phylum Gemmatimonadota; class Gemmatimonadetes; order Gemmatimonadales; family Gemmatimonadaceae; genus Fen-1231. The sequence goes on from JBOHTH010000090.1 coordinate 2,179, forward strand.
CCTATGGCCTCATCATTGCGCTCGGCCAGGCATTCGAGCGCGCGGAGCCGCAGCAGATCGGCTGACGCTCAGTCTTCCCTGAGCGCGGCGAGCGGATCGACTCGCGTTGCCCGCAGCGCGGGAATGAGCGCCGCCGCGAACGCGCTCACCGTCAGCACCGTGAGCGCCACGCCGATCGCAGTCGGATCGGTCGGCGCCACGCCGTGCAACTGGCTGCGAAGCAGGCGCGTTCCCGCGATCGCGAGCGGCACGCCGCCCGCGAGACCGAGCGCGACGAGGCGGAATGCGTCGCCGAGCACGAGGCCGAGCACGTTGCCGCGCTGCGCGCCGAGCGCCACGCGCAGGCCGAACTCACCCGTGCGCCGCTGGACGGCGTAACTCATCACGCCGTAGAGGCCGATCGCGGCGAGCAGGAGCGCCAGAAGGCCGAAGCCCGAAGCGAGGCGCGCAAGAAGCCGCTCCTCACGAATCGACTGCCGCATCAGCCAGCTGAGCGGCGTGTTGTCGTCGATCGCCAAGTCCCGGTCGTACGCCTTGATCGCCCGGCGCACCGGCTCGACGAGCGCCTCAGGATCGTGCGCGGCGAGCACTTCAAATCGCAATCCGTACGGCGCGCCGGTGAGGTGATTCTGGTATTGTATATAGAACCGCCGCTGGGCCGCGCCGGTGAGCGTGTGATCCTTCGTATCGGCGATCACGCCGACGATCGTGACTGCGACTGTGTCGTAGTGGATCGTGCGCCCGATGGCCGACGCGTCGCCGAAGTAGTGCTTGGCGAAGCTTTCATTCACCAGCGCGACGGGGGCGCCGCTGGCAGGATCGCTCGCCGCGACGTCGCGCCCCTGCAGCAGCCGCGCGCCGAGCGCGTGCGCGTAGCCCGGACCGACGCGGTCGTATGCGCTGAGCGTGTCCTCGCCGGTTTGAACGGTGAAACCATCAACGTGAAGCGAGGTTTGCGAGTCGGATCCATTGAACAGGCCGTTGTCCGAATATGTCACGGCCGCGACACCAGGAATCCGCGCGAGCCGCGCGTTCAGATCACTCACGTATGTGGCGAGGCGATCGCCGGTGAGCCCGCGACCGCGCGCGTCGACATCGACGACCAGCAGACGGTCGCGATCGAGACCCGCGTCCTCAGTGTTCAGGCTCTGCAGGCTGCGCACGAGCAGTGCCGCGCCGACAAGCAGCACGACACTCAGCCCCACCTGCCCCGCCACAAGCAGTTTTCCCACCGGCACCCGGCCGGTGCGCGCGCTGCCGCTCAGCGAGCGTGCGCTCGCACGCATGCTCGATGCGAGATCGACCCGCGATGCGCTCAGCGCGGGCACAAGCCCGAACAACGTGACGGCAAGGGCCGTGAGGCCGACGGTAAACGCGAGGACGGGCACGTCGAGCTGCACGTCCAGCGGGATCGCCGATCCGCCGTCGGCGACCAGCGTGAGCAGCAGCCGCGATCCCCAGTACGCGATGGCGAGCCCGGCGGCCGCGCTCAGCGCGCCAAGCACGACGCTCTCCGTCAGCAGCTGGCGCACGAGGCGCAGCCGGCCTGCTCCGATCGCGAGGCGTACCGCCATCTCGCGCGTGCGCGCGACGGCGCGCGCAAGCAGAAGGTTCGCGACGTTCGCGCAGATGATGAGCATCAGCAGCGCCACGCCGACACTCAGTGTCTTGAGCGGCACCTCATACGTCTGCCGCACGCGCGAGAACCCTCTCGCGCCCGACGATATGAACACGTCGATGGACTTGAGCTGCTCCGCCTCTCCCGCGCTGTTCGCATGCAGCGCGAGCGTGTTGCGAATGAGCGGCGTGGCGGCGGCCGTAGCCTGCGCCAGCGAGACGCCGGGCTTCATTCGTCCGAGCAGCAGGAGCCATGACGTTCCTCGATCGTCGAGCGCCAACTCCTGCGGCGAAATCACGGACGTCATCGTCAGCGGAAGCCACAGATCGTATTCCTGTCCGACGATCGCGCCCGTGAACCCACGCGGAGCGACGCCGATGATCGCATAGCGCGCGCCGTTGATGACAATCTCGCGGCCAATCGCCGACGCGCTTCGCTGAAACCGGCGCGTCCAGTATCCGTCGCTGATCACGATCTCCGGCGACGCGCCGAGGGATTTGTCCTCGCTGCCGTCGAACAGGCGGCCTGCCTCCGGGCCGATGCCCAGCACGCCGAAATAATTCCCCGATACGATGCGCCCGCGCGGATGCTCGACCCCGGCGCTTGCGCTGTCGATGTGCGCGTCGAGACGCCCGGAGCGCCCCGAGGCCGCGAGGCCGGCGAGAAACTGATTGTTGTCGCGGATGTCCTTGTAGAGCGGATATGAGAACAGATCGGAGCGGGCGCTGCCGCCGGAGAGCGAGTTCGTGCGCGCCGGATCGCCGAACGCGATGAGCTCCTGCGGCGCTTTCACGGGAAGCGTCCGCAGGAGCACGGCGTTCACCAGCGAGAAGATTGCGGCGTTTGCGCCGATGCCGAGCGCGAGCGAAAGCACCACGACGACGGCAAATCCCGGATTGCGCCGCAGCGCGCGCAACGAGTAAGAGAGATCCTGGCGCAGTTCACCCATAGTCCTCAGCTCCGCGTGGAATGCAAAACCGCCTCGCTCTTCTGTTAGAGGCGGGGCGGTTCCACATCGTTGCAATCTTTACGTGAGCGCCCGCTGCCGGTCAGGGCATCAGCGCCTGACCCGGCCCGCCCGGGTTCCCGCGATGGCACGTTATGCAGTTGATCTTCGGGGTATTGCCGTTGCGCGCCGGCAGCTTGGTGAGGAGGTCGTTGTTGATCCCCTGCATCACGCCGATCATGAGACGCGCGGTTTTCTTGCGGCCGAGGCTGTCGCTGTCCCACTGGTTGGCGACGTGGCAATCGGTGCAGTTGCGGCCGAGGCCGCGGCCGACGGTCTGATCCATGAAGGTCAGGAACTGGCCGGCGGGCATGTCTTTCAGCAGCTGCACGTTCTTGAAGACCGTGCCGGCGGGTTCGTTCTCCTTGCCGGCAATGCTCTTCATTAATTGGGCGGTCGTCGCGGTGCGCAGGGTACCGATCGAGTCACGGCGTGCCGCGCGCTGCTCCGGCGTCATCGGCGGTCCACCTCGACCGCCGCGTCCACCGCCGCGTCCGCCGCCTGGAGGTCCGCCGCGTCCGCCTCCCTCTTCACCGCGGCCGGCCGCGGCCACCATCCCGCCCGGTGCGCCCGCGGGGCGGGCCGTCGCAGGAGCGGCGGCAGCGCCGGTGCCCGACGCAGGCGCCGGCGAGGAAGCCGGTTTCTGCTGCGAGCACGACGCGGCGCCGATCATCATCAGTGAGAGCGAAGTCAGTCGAAGCGTGGATCTCATTACGAATTTCCTCGTCGGCGGGAGCGAACTCCGTTCACCTGCAAAGTACATACGCCTAACATATACCGACAGGACGACGTTCCGCTATTTCAGGTCTTGCCCGATGAACGCCTCGATGGCCGCCTTCGCCGTGCGCGCGGTGTAGCGTGCGTTGATGAGGACGATCCGCTGCGCGTCGAGCAAGGTCTCCGAGTTCAGCAGGTCCAAGTACGCAATTGCACCGAGTGCGTAGCGCGACTGCTGCGCGGCGAGGTCCTCTTCGGCAGCGGCAATCTGAAGCTGTTGCAAATCCACCGTCTGCTTTGCAGTCCGGAACGCATCGATGAGCTGCGCGAGGCTGGCCTTCGCGTTGAAGTGCGCATCGCGAAGGGCGGCCTCGGCGTTGTCTTCGTTCACCTTGGCCTGCACCGTCGCCAGCTCGCGGCCGAAGTTGTTGAAGATGCTGTAGTTCACCGAGAACTGATAGAAAGTCTGCGATGCTGCCGGCCCACCGCCCCAATTGAAGTGCTGCGTGAGGTTCGCGCTCGCGCTGTAGGTG
>JBOHTH010000091.1:0-7335 GCA_050733535.1 Gemmatimonadaceae bacterium
CTCGTCGTCCGAGTCGACGACGTGTCCCAGCGGCGGCGGCCCGGCCACTCAACTCAACGCGTCTTCGCGATAGACCAGCCAGCCGGCCTGCTCTTCCGCCACCAGCTCGACTTCGGTCCCCAGCGGCAGCGTCAGGTTCGGCACTTCGTGGCCAGCCGGGAAATCGGTGAGAATGGGAATGTCGAGATCGTCCAACAGGTCCGTGAGGAAATCCTCGAACTCATCCTCTTCCGAGCGATCGAGCGAGAGTTGGCCGAACACCACTCCGCGGACATGGCGCAAGAGTCCGGCGGCGCGCAGGTGCACGAGCCGCTCGTCGGCCACTGACATCGGGTCGCGCGTCTCCTCGAGAAAGAGGATCGCGTCCCGCGTGTCGATCTCGTAGGGCGTCCCGATCGATTGCTGCACGAGCGACAGGTTGCCACCGGTGAGGCGACCGACGGCGCGCCCCGGGCGGACGACCCGAGCGATGCCGCGCCCGATTCGTGCCGTCGGCCGCGCCGTCGTCAGCGAGGCCACGAGCGAGGCCATGGTGGGGTCGCGCGCACTGGGGATGAGATCATCGACCGTCGGGCCGTGAAAGACGCGGAGCCCGGCGCGCCGCATGAGCCAGAGATGCAGCGCCGTGACGTCCGAGTATCCAACGAAGGACTTCGGGTTCAGGCGGAAGATCTCGGGCTCCAGATGAGGGAGCATCCGGACCGCGCCGTATCCGCCGGTGCCCCCCATGACGACCTTGACCCGTGGGTCGAGCCACATGCCCATGAAGTTCTCGGCCCGACGCTCGTCCTCGGCGCGCTGAAAACAGCGGAGCGTCCCGAGGTCGGAGTCGAGCACGACGCTGTACCCCAGCCGCTCGAGCGCCTTGACGCCGCGCGAGAGCCAACCCGGGCGCGGCGCGTACGACGGTGCAACAACGCCAATCGTGTCCCCTTTCATGAGCGGCGGCGGACGCAGGAGCGGTGGCCGCACGGCAATCGGCGCCGGTTGAGGCGTGACGACGGCGACCACCGGCGGCCCCGCAGCGGACGCCTCGGCGGCTGGCGCCGACCCATCGCTCGCCGCCGGTGCGCCCGGGGCGAGCGGAGTGGCGGAGGTGCTTACGTCGGCCAGCGGTCGGATCAGGGACTCCTCGGGCGCAGTGGCCGGCGTCGGCGCGCGGTCCAGGTCAGCGGGCTCCTCGAGCTCCCGCACACCCCCGGACGCAAATGCCGCCGCCGACGTTACGGGCGCAATCGTCCCGGTATCGTCAGCGAACAGGGGGAGCATCACGGGGGGAGGGGGTGCCAAGGGTTGTGCCGGATAGAGGCCGGGTCGAGCGCGCGCCGCCAGGGCCCTAGAGGGCAACGTATGGGGCCACCGGAGCCTCGGAAAGGCCTCCCCGTGACTGCCCGGCCGAGCCGGCGGCTGGGCCCGGTCCCGGCCTCCCGGGGCGGCCAGGGCCGGTCAACATGACCGACGGCGAAGGGGACGATGCGCGCTCCGTGCATTTCGCCCGTACGCATTACATTCACGCCATGGCCCCCGCCGAGACCACGCCGACCTACTTCCGTAAGGGGTTTGGCCTCAAGGCCGAGGTCCACGACTCGCTGGTCAGCGACTATTCCGGCCATCTCGTCGACGTCATGCGGGCGCACGACGGCATCCTGGCGGTCGGCGAAATTACTGTCCAGCTCGCTCGAGAGTTCGGCTTCTGCTACGGCGTGGAGCGGGCGGTCGAATACGCCTATCAGACGCGGACCAAGTTTCCCGACCGCCGGATCTTCCTCGCGGGCGAGATCATTCACAATCCGCACGTCAACGCGAAGCTCGGCCACATGGGGATCAATTTTCTCCGCCCCGGGCCGACGGGGTTCGATTTCTCGGAAGTGGAGCCCCATGATGTCGTGATCGTGCCCGCGTTCGGCGTGACGATGGGTGATTTCCAGACGCTGCGGGACAAGGGCGTGGTCGTCGTCGACACGACGTGTGGCTCCGTGCTCAACGTGTGGAAGCGCGTCGACAGCTACGCGCGCGACGGCTTCACCTCGCTCATCCACGGGAAGTACTATCACGAGGAGACGCGCGCCACGGCGTCGCAGGTGGCGAAGTACGCGGGCGGCACGTACCTCGTGGTGCGCAGCATGGAACAGGCGCATGATGTGTGCGACTACATCGAAGGAAAGGGACTCTCGCGTGAGAGCTTCCTCGCGAAGTACCGCGTGCAGGCCAGTGCGCACTTCGATCCCGACATCCATCTCGCGAGGATCGGCGTGGCGAACCAGACCACGATGCTCGCGCGCGAATCGCTCGCGATCGGCGAGGCCGCGGGTCAGGCGATGGCGCGGGCCAGGGGCGAGGCATACCGCGCGGAGAACTTCCGCACCTTCGACACCATCTGCAGCGCGACGCAGGACCGGCAGGACGCGGTCAACGAGCTGCTGCGCGAGCCGCTCGACGTGATGCTGGTCATCGGCGGATACAACTCGAGCAACACCATCTCGCTCGCGGCGCTTTGCGACGAGCGCGTGCCGACGTTCCATGTGGCGGACGCGAGTTGCATTGACGTCGCCAAGGGCTCGGTGCGCCATCTCCGGCCGGGCGGCGCGGAGGAGATCGAGACAGCGGGATGGCTCCAGACTGACGGCGAGCTGCGCGCGGGCATCACGGCAGGCGCGAGCACGCCCAACAACAAGATCGGCGAGGCGGTGGCGCGCATCTTCGCCAGCCGCGGCGTGGATCCGGCGGGCATCGTCTGAGCGGCCTGCCGGGCTACGCGAAGCTTCATGGCGGCGATGCGAGTGCCGTCCTCGTACCGGCGCTCGGCGGCAAGGTGCGTGACCTGATGCTCGGCGGACGGCAGTGGCTCTGGCACAATCCCGATGTGCCCTTTGCGCTCCCGCGCGATAGCGCCCGGTACAACGCATCGGAGACCGCCGGCGGACTGGACGAGTGCTTCCCGACGACGGGCTCGTGCCGGCTCCCCTCGTGGGTGGAGGGGGCACAGGGCGCGAAACTTCCGGACCACGGCGAGCTCTGGGCGCAGCCGCCGCGAGTCGAGATTGTCACCGATGCAGAGGGACACTCGGCGACCTGCACGTGGAGCGGCACGGCGCTGCCATACCGATTTATACGGCGCATCACCGTGCATCCCGAGGGGTGGGTCGCGTTTGCGTATTCGGCGACGAACACAGGCGCGCATCGAATTCCATTCGTGTGGTCTTCGCATCCCGTGTTTCCGCTCACGCCGAAGACGCGGATCGTGCTCCCCGACGGCGCCGTGGCCCGCATGTGGTCGCAGCGCAACGCGCAGTTCGGAAAGGCGGGATCCGAGCACCGATGGCCGCGGCTGCGCAACGGCGCGACGCTCGTGGATCTTTCGCGACCGTTCGCCGCGCTCAACGGAGACTATGCGTGCAAGCTGTTCGTCGAGCTGCCGCGACGGGAGGTGATTGTCGCGGTGGAGGAGGGCGGGCTGCGACTCGAGATATTGCTTCACGGCCGGGAGATTCCGACCATTGGCGTCTCGATCGATCGGGGCGGCAGCGGGCGCATCGCCCGCTTCGTACGGCCGTTTGGAAGGCGGACGCGCCCGCCGAGCACGGTATCGATCGAACCGTCCCTCGGCGCTCCCGAGAGCCTGAGCGATGCGTTGGGTGCCTGGGACGACGCGCACTGGCTGGAGCCCGGCGCGACGGCGCGGTGGGGGATGAGGTGGCGGGCGGGGCCGAAGACCGAAGACCGAAGACCGAAGATGGTGGGCGAATGATCGACGACGCGCGGCGTGCGCTCTTCGAGGGGCTCGTCGACTACGCGGGGCTTTTCCCGCCGGCGGGGCTTGGGATGGCCGATTCCATTGCGCGATATGACGAGTACCGGCGGGGCGAGCACCGCTGGGCGCTGGGGAAGTTCGTGCTGCCGGTCGCGCGGCTCGACGAGTTCGAGCGCGGTGCGCAGACGGTGCAGGGCGGCGTTTCGGCGTGGCAGCTGGCGCTCGTAGCGGGCGCCGATTTCGGAGCGGACGTGCATGCGATCGAGGCGTTTGCCCGCCGTGCGGCGCAGCGCGCTGGAGTGGGCGCGATCGAAGTGCGCGCGTCGACGGCCGATCAGATCGATGCGATTGCCGCGGGCGCGGCGCGCCTGCGCGCCGATGTTCCCGACGTCTTTGATGTATACGTCGAGGTGCCGCTCTCACCTGATCCATCGGCAATGCTTCGCGCGATCGGCGCGAAGGGACTCCGGGCGAAAGTGCGCACCGGCGGCGTCGAGGCGGGCGCGTTTCCCGGCGCGCGCAGTCTCGCGGGGTTCATCGTGCTCTGCGCTGCGCACGGCGTGACGTTCAAGGCCACTGCCGGGCTGCACCACGCGTTGCGCGGCAGCTACCCGTTCACGTACGATCGCGCCAGCGGCCGCGGCACGATGTTCGGCTTCCTGAACGTGTTCGTTGCGGCGCTCTTCGCGCGCGACGGCCTGGATGTCGGGGGCGTGCAGGCGCTGCTCGAGGAACGCGATGCCGCGCATATCACGTTTGATCGTGCCGGCGTGACGTGGCGCGGGCGCACGCTTCCGGCGGAGGCAATCCGCGCGGCGCGCGCGCAGACCGCGACGTCATTCGGCTCCTGCTCGTTCGACGAACCGCTTTCGGACCTCTCGACACTCGGACTCCTGTGAACATGCCAACAACGCTGGACGAGTCGCACGACCCCGCGGCTCGTTCGTGGATTGCGAGCGCGAACGATGGCCGGACCGACTTCCCGCTGCAGAACCTTCCGTTTGGCGTATTTCGCCGCGACTTCGAGGAGCGGCCGCGCGTCGGGATCGCGATCGGCGATCAGGTGCTCGATTGCCTCGCGGCGGCGCGCGCCGGGTTTTTTGCTGGACTGGGCCCGTTGGTGGATGACGCCCTGCAGTCGTGGTCACTGAACGCGCTGCTCGCGTTAGGCCGCGCCGACGCGCGCGCGATTCGCATCGCGGCCAGCCGGCTCCTGCGCGAGGGCACGCCGGAGGCGAAACGCGCCGTAGCGCTGCGCGGCGATATCCTCGCCGGAATGGACCGCGTCTCGATGCTGATCCCCGCGGAGATCGGCGACTACACCGATTTCTATGCGTCGATTTTCCACGCGACAAACGTCGGAGCGCTGTTCCGCCCGGATTCGCCGCTGCTCCCGAACTACAAGTACGTCCCGATCGGCTATCACGGGCGCGCGTCGTCGATCGTCCCGAACGGGACTCCGGTCCGGCGCCCACGGGGTCAGGTTCGCCCTGATGCCGCCGCCCCTCCGGTGTACGCGCCGTCCGCCTCGCTCGACTATGAGCTCGAGATCGGCGCGTTCGTGTGCGGCGAGAACGCGATCGGCGAGACCGTGCCGATCGCGCGCGCCGAGGAGCGGATCTTCGGCCTGTGCCTGCTGAACGACTGGTCCGCACGCGACGTGCAAAGCTGGGAGTACCAGCCACTCGGTCCATTCCTCGCGAAGAGCTTCGCGACGACGGTCGGACCGTGGGTGGTGACGCTCGACGCGCTGGCGCCGTTTCGCACGGCCGCGTTCGCGCGGCCCGCGGGGGATCCTGCCCCGCTGCCGTACTTGAGCGCGCCGGCGGACGCCGAACGCGGCGGATTCGCGATCACGCTCGAAGTGTGGCTGCGGTCCGCGGCGATGCGCGCGGCCGCGATGCCGGCCGTGCGTCTCACGTCGGGTTCGTTTGCGTCGATGTACTGGACAGCCGCCCAGCTTCTGACGCACCATTCGAGCAATGGATGCAACATGCGGCCGGGCGACCTGCTCGGCAGCGGCACGGTGTCCGGGCCGGAGAAGAGTTCGCGGGGATGCCTGCTCGAGCTCACCACGCGCGGGGCGGAACCAATCTCGCTGCCATCGGGTGAGAAGCGCGCGTTCCTCGCCGACGGCGACGAGGTGATCTTCCGCGGATGGTGTGAGCGCGACGGTGCCGTGCGAATCGGGTTCGGCGAATGCCGCGGCGAAATCCGTGCCGCATCACCGGGATCGGAGTGATGGCAATGGGCGGAATCTGGAACGACATGCTCGTCACGGGGGTGCCGGCCGCGGAAAAAGTGATCCGCACGATCGCCGTGTATGCTTTTCTCATCGGCGGCCTGCGGTTGTTCGGCAAGCGCGAGCTCGGGCAGCTGAACCCGCTCGACTTCATCGTGCTCCTGCTGCTGTCGAACACCGTGCAGAACGCCATCATCGGGAACGACAACTCGCTGACGGGGGGGCTGATCGGCGCCCTTGTTCTGATGGTGGTGAACGCCGGCCTCGTGCGGTACACGTACCGCCACCCGCGCCTCCGGCGGCTGGTCGAGGGCCGCGCGGAAGATCTCGTCCGCGACGGCCATGTGCTCGACCGCGCGCTCGCGCACAACCGGATTTCGCGCGATGAGCTGGTCTCCGCGGCGCGAAAGCAGGGCATCGAGCACCTCGGCGACGTGTCGTGTGCGCGGCTCGAGGTGAGCGGCGCGGTGAGTTTTCTCGTGAAGGAACCGACCGAGCTGCAGCGGTTCCACGCGGACATCGTCACGCGACTCGACGCGATCGAACGCAAGCTCGCGATCGCGGCACCGCAGGGCGGGAAATCCTGAGCAGGCATGCAGTTCCCCACCAAGACCGGAGAACGATGATGCGGCAGCCGAAAGTATTGGTGTCGTCGGTGCTCGCGCTGGCGGTGTTCGGCGCGACCGCGGCGGCGCAGGCGCAAGCACCTGGAACCGACGTATGGGTCGTGCCGATGAAACAGGTTGGGATCGCCGTGACCTTCGGCACGCCGCGCAACGCGACCGCGCGCCCCGGCTACGACAATCAGCCGTCGTTCACGCCCAAGAGTGACGCGGTCCTCTACACGTCGACGGACGCGAGCGGCAAGACCGACACGTGGCGATTCTCGCTTCCCAACGGCAAGCCGGTGCGCCTCACGAACGTGCCGATGAGCATCTACTCGCCGACCGTCACGCCCGACGGAAAGTTCTTCTCGTTCATCCGGGTCGAGCCCGATTCGACGCAGGGACTTTGGAAACTGCCGATCGATGGAAAGGGTGAGCCGGTGAAGGTGATCCCGGACCTGAAGGTCGGCTACCATCTCTGGACCGGCGACCACACACTCGTCGTCTACGTCCTTCCGGCGAGTGGCGCTCCGCGCGGCACGCCGAGCACGCTGCAGCTCGTCGACGACCGGACGGGCAAAGCGGAGATCGTTGCCACGAACGTCGGGCGCGCGCTCGGCAAGGAGCCTGGACGCGACGCGATCACGTTCCAGCAGCTGGTCAAGGACAGCCTCCCGTGGATCACGGATCTCGACCTGACGTCGAAGCAGGTGCGGCGGCTCGTGGAGGCGCCGCGC
>JBOHTH010000092.1:0-6270 GCA_050733535.1 Gemmatimonadaceae bacterium
GCCATCGGGTCGCCGCGAGCGCTGAAGGTCGCGGCCGCGCTTTCCGGTCACGACAGTCCCGTCGTGCGCGCCGCGGTCGCCGATGCGCTGTGCCGCGTGCCAAACGACGCCACACTGTTCACGCTGAGCGTCCTCCTCTGCGACGACAGCGCCCTCGTGCGCGAACGTGCGGCCGCGTCGCTCGGCTTTCTTGCGTCGCCACGCGCACTGCCGATGCTGCAAGCCTCGATGCGCGATGCGTCGTGGATGGTACGGCGCCGCAGCGCGCTTGCGCTCGCGCAGCTTGGCGAGTCAGGACGGCTCGCCGTCCGCGTGCTCACCATGGACCCGGACCCATACGTCGCGAATATGGCGACCGTCGTGAGCGGACTTTCAGGCGGCGCCCTGCTCGAGCTCACCGAGAACTGAGCATGTACACGGCGATTGCGCTCGTGCATCGTGCGCTCTGGTGGGCCGACCACCTCGCGCTCATGTACTTTCTGGTGCTCAACTCGTTCTATGCGTTTCTGCTGATCCTCGCGATCCCGGAGCTTTGGCATAACTGGCGGCTCGCCGACGACGAGCATTTGCAGCGCCTCCTCTCGTCGGACGCCCTCCCGCCGCTCAGTCTTCTCGTTCCCGCGCACAACGAGGAGGTGTCGATCGCGTCGAGCGTGCTGTCGTTCCTCACGCTCGAGTATCCGCGGCTCGAGGTGATCCTCGTGAACGACGGGTCGAAGGATCGCACCGTCGACGTGCTGATCCGTGAGTTCGACTTGTACGAGGTGCCCGCGGCATACCCGCAGACCATTCGGACGGCGAAGGTGCGCGCCGTGTACCGATCGCGCCGCCACAGCCGGCTGATCGTGCTCGACAAGGAGAATGGCGGCAAGGCCGACGCGCTGAACGCGGCGATCAATGTCGCGCGCCACCCGTACGTCGTGGCGGTCGACGCCGACACGCTCATCGAACCCGACGCGTTGCTGCGACTCGCGCGGCCGCTCCTGCTCGGGAAGTCGGTTGCGGCCGTTGGAGCGACGATCCGCGTCGCGAACTCATGCACCGTGGAGCTCGGTCGCGTCGTCGCGGCGCGCGTGGACCCGCGGTGGCTCCCGTCGTGCCAGGTGGTCGAGTACCTGCGCGCATTCCTGTTCGGCCGTCTCGGGTGGAACCGCCTTGGCGGCAACCTGATCATCTCGGGCGCGTTCGGCCTGTTCCGGCGCGAATACCTGCTCGCGATCGAGGGCTACAAGACGGGGAATGTCACCGAGGACATGGATGTCGTCGTGCGGCTCCACCGTTACCTGCGCGACAACGGCATCAAGGCGGAGCTCCCTTTCATTCCCGATCCGGTCGCGTGGACGGAGGTGCCGACGAGCTTGCGCGTGCTCGGACGCCAGCGCGAGCGGTGGCATCGTGGTCTGCTCGGCACGCTGATCACTCATCGCGACATGTGCTTCAACCCGCGGTTCGGGCTCGTCGGGTTTGTGGCCTTTCCGTTCTACCTGTTCGGCGAACTCCTCGCGCCGGTCGTGGAACTCGGCGGCTACCTGTTCACGATCGCTGGCGTTGCGCTTGGTGCGGTGAACTTCCACTTCGCGCTGCTGTTCTTCTTCGTCGCGGTCGGATACGGTTCGCTCCTCTCGCTGTGGGCGGTGCTGCTGGAGGAACTGAGTTTCAAGCGCTACCCGCGGCGGCGCGATTTCCTCCGCCTGATTTCGCTCGCGTTCATCGAGTCGCTCGGGTTCCGCCAGCTCACGGTGTGGTTTCGTCTGCAGGCGTTCTGGAAATATTTCCGCGGCGTGGAGTCGTGGGGGGCGATGACGCGCGAAGGTTTTCAGAAGAAGAAGGCGGCCTGAGGCTATATTCGCTGCTCATGATTCTGCCGATCCTTGTTGCGTTCCAGCTCGCCGCCGAGCACCCCGCCATCTTCCAGGGCCGGAAGGGTCAGACCGAAGCCACCGCGCCGCGCGTGGACACGACGGTCACCGTCGACGGCGTGCTCGACGAGCCCGTGTGGCGCCGCGCGTCGGTCCTGACCGATTTTTCCGAGTACGCACCCGCGGACCAGCGGCCCGCGCCGGACTCCACCGAACTGCTGGTGTGGTACTCACCGACGGCGATCTACTTTGGCGTGCGGGCTTACGAGGCGCATGGGATCGTGCGCGCGACGCTCGCCGACCGCGACAAGATTTCGAGCGACGACAACGTCGAGATCCACCTCGACACGTTCAGGAAGGGCACGCGAACGCTCGTGTTCATCGTCAATCCGCTCGGAGTGCAGGCCGATGGCGTGAAGAACGAGGGCGGCGGTTTCATTCCCGGAGCGAATGTGGCGCCCGGCCAGAACGACTTGAACGCCGATTTCCAGTGGGAGTCGAAAGGCCGGCTCACCGACTACGGTTACGAGGTGGAAATCCGGATTCCGTTTTCCAGCATTCGCTATCCCGAAGCGAAGGAGCAGCGCTGGGGGATCCAGGTGGATCGGCACACGCAGCACAACGGCTACGAAGAAACGTGGACACCCGTGCTCAAGGCTTCAGCGAGCTTCATCGCGCAAGAGGGCATGCTGAGCGGCATCACCGGCATTCGCCACGGTCAGGTCATCGAGATCAATCCCGAGCTGACCGACGCGATCGCGGGCAACCCGCCCGCCACCGGCACGGGGTGGAACTACCAGTCCACGCCGCAGCTCGGCGGCAACGTTCGCTGGGGAATCGGAAGCAACTTCGTACTGAACGGCACCGTCAAGCCGGATTTCTCGCAAGTCGAGGCAGACGCGACGCAGATCGCGACCGACGCGAGGTTCGCGCTGTTCTATCCCGAGAAGCGGCCGTTTTTCGTCGAGGGGAGCGAGTTGTTCAACGTACCGAACACGCTCGTTTACACGCGGCGCATCGCACAGCCCGATGGCGCGGTGAAGCTCACGGGCCGGCTTGGCGCCAACGATATTGCGGTGCTCTCGGCACTCGACGCCGCGTCAACCACGCCGAACGGCGAGAGTCCACTGGTCGACATCGTGCGACTGCAGCGGGATATCGGCGCGCAGTCCACCGCCGGCCTGCTCTATTCCGATCGCGTCGGCGGTGGGCGCGACAACACCGTCGGCGGCGGCGACGCGCACCTCACCTTCAGCAAGCTCTACTACGCGCAGTTCCAGGCGGTGATGAGCAGCACGACCGCGGCGGGAAGCACCTCGGGAGGCCCGATGTGGGAGGCGGTCGTCGACCGGACGGGGCGCGCGTTCGGCTTCCACTATAACATCCTCGGCGTGCATCCCGACTTTGTGACGGACAACGGCTTCGTGTCGCGCACGGGCGTCGTTCAGCCGGGCATCGCCAACCGGTACACATGGTACGGCGCGCCCGGCGGATTGCTCGAGCGATTCAACGTGTTCTTCCGCACGCTCGGGACATGGCGCTACCAGGACTTCCTCGCGTCGCGGCACGTGCTCGAGGAGAACGCGACGGCGAACATGCAGTTCACCGTGCGCGGCGGATGGAACGTGAACCTCAACCCGTCGCTTGGGAGCTACGCATTCGATTCGGCGGCGTACGCCGGCGTGCGCGCCACGACGGGTGGCGGCGCGCAGGTGCCGTTCGTGCCGGCTGGCCGAAAATCGAACGCGCTCCTGAACTTCAGCATCTCGACGCCGCAGTATCCGGGGTTCACGGCGTCAGTGGGCACGACCTTCGGCAACGACATCGACTTTTTTGAAGCATCCGCCGTGCACCGCACGGACTACAGCTTGTCGCTCGATCTGCGGCCCAGCGACCGCCTGCGCGTGAGCGCGACGTACGTGAGCACGAGCTTCACGCGCCAGAGCGACGGCACGCAGATCGTCTCGATGCGGATTCCGCGGGTGCTCGTCGAATACCAGCTCGCGCGTCCGCTGTTCGTGCGCGTGGTTTCACAGTACACGGCGAACGTGCAGCAGCCGCTCGTCGACCCGGTCACCGGCGCCACGCTGCTCGTGTCCGACGGCAGCGGCGGCTTCACGCCGTCGACGACGCAAACCGCCAACACGCTTCGGGCCGACTTCCTGGTTTCGTACCGCCCGAATCCCGGCACCGTGGTGTTCTTCGGCTACGGCAACAGTCTCACGGAGAACGACCCGCTTGCGTTCCAGCAGCTTCGCCGCACGACCGATGGCTACTTCGTGAAGCTGAGCTACCTGTTCCGCACGGTGCGCGGCGCCGACTGAGGACCCCTCTCTGCATCACCCCTTGCTGAATTATGTATGTGAGCGTAGCTTCGCGGAATGGCGGGCAGCGATCTCTACACCGGCTCCCTCGATCTCCTGATCCTCAAGGCCGTCAGCTGGGGGCCACTCCACGGCTATGCGATCGGCCGCTGGATCCGGCAGTCCACCGGCGACGCCATTGCCATTCAGGAAGGTGCGCTCTACCCGGCGCTGCACCGCCTCGAGCGGAAAGGTTTGCTCGACGAGGACTGGGGATTCACCGACACCAATCGCGAGGCGAAGTTCTACCGCCTCTCGTCAGCCGGCCGGAAGCGCCTGAAGGACGAGATCGTGCGCTGGCATGCACACACGCGCGTGATGAATGCCGCGCTTGTCGCGGCGCGCCCATGACGATCCGGACGAGACGCCCGGCCACCGCGGAGACCGTCGCATGAAACGCCGATTCCACCTCTCGCGCGGACCGAAGGGCGCGGGCGACGAAGTGCGTAGCGAAATCGAACTCCACCTTGAACTCCGCGCCCGTGAGTTCGAGGCGCAGGGAATGAATCCCGCCGACGCGCGCCGCGCCGCCGCGGCCGCATTCGGCGACCGCGGGGAAATCGAAGCAGAGGTGTCCACGCTGCGCGGTGGCACGCTCGCCGCGCGGCGCCAGCGCGATCGACTTGGCGACCTCGTGCACGACATCCGCATGACGCTGCGGGGGCTGCGGCGCTCGCCGGCGTTCACGGCGGTCGCGCTGCTCACGCTCGCGCTCGGGATCGGTGCCAACAGC
Organism: Gemmatimonadaceae bacterium; assembly: GCA_050733535.1. GTDB lineage: Bacteria > Gemmatimonadota > Gemmatimonadetes > Gemmatimonadales > Gemmatimonadaceae > Fen-1231. Next base: position 4,956 of record JBOHTH010000092.1, read on the forward strand.
GCGATCTTCAGCGTGGTTCGGTCTGTGCTCCTCCGTCCGTTGCCGTACGCGGAGTCCGGCCGGCTCGTGCAGCTCTGGACAGACACACGAGCCCGCGGACGAGCGAAGCCTGAATGGCTGACGCCGCCGGACTTCAAAGATTGGCAGGACCAGAATCACACGTTCGCATCCATGGCCGCGTATCAGGGATGGGGACCGGACCTCACCGGCGCTGGAGCGCCGGAATCGCTCAGCGGGCTGGCCTCCTCCTGGAACTTTTTCAGCGTGCTCGGCGTGACGCCGGCAATCGGGCGCGGGTTCTCCGCAGCGGACGACAACGAGAACGCCGAGAAGGTCGTGATCCTGAGCGACGGACTCTGGCGCCGCCGCTTTGGCGCCGATTCGTCCCTGATCGGACGCTCCATCCAGCTCAGCGGCGAGCCGTGGACGGTCATCGGCGTCCTCCCCGCAAGTTTTCACGCCCCAGCACGGGTGGAAGTGTGGCGGACGATGCGCCGGCCGGCGAACAGCGGCTGCGGGCGCGGTTGCGTTGTGCTCAGGGCGATCGGGCGGCTCAGGCCGGGAGTGACGCTGGCGCAAGCAAAGAGCGATCTCGACGTGATCGCCGCGCGGAATGCGATTGCGTATCCCGAGAGCAATAAGGGCGTGAGTGCGTGGCCGATCATGCTGCACGAACAGGTCACCGGGCCGGCTCGCGTTCCGCTCCTCGTGATGAACGGCGCCGTGCTGCTCGTGCTGCTCATCGGGTGCGTGAACCTCGCGAGCCTGCTCCTCCTCCGCGGCGCCGCACGTGCCCGAGAGATGAGCGTGCGCTCCGCCCTTGGTGCGGGGCGCGGACGGCTGCTCCGTCAGCTGCTCACCGAGAGCGCCGTGCTCGCGGCCGCGGGCGGCGCGCTCGGATTGCTGATCGGATGGTGGGGCAGCAGGGTGCTTGGTGCGCTCGTCCCGCCTGTTGTGAGCTCCATTCAGGAAACGCACCTCGACGGTACCGTCGTTGCGTTCACCGCGGGGCTTTCGATCATCGCAGGAATCCTGTTCGGTCTCGTTCCCGCGCTTCAAACTGCAAGGCCGGACTTGATGTCGGCGCTGCGCACCGCGGGGCGCGGTGAGGCGTCGCACGGCCGGACGCTGCGTAACGGGCTCGTGGTCGCCGAACTTGCGCTGGCGGTGATGCTGTTGATCGGTGGTGGGTTGCTTGGCAAGAGTTTTCTCAGACTTGAACGCGTCGATCTCGGCTATCGGACGGACTCGCTCGCGACGGCGACCGTTTTTTTCCCACGGGCGCGGTACGCAGACATCGGCCGCGCCGCTGCAA
>JBOHTH010000093.1:0-17508 GCA_050733535.1 Gemmatimonadaceae bacterium
CCACCGTTCGCGCGCGCCGCGGCAGCCGCGGCCGCCTGCGCCCTCAAAGTCTCACGGGCTTCGGGAATCGTGTCGAGGATTTCCTCGACCACCGTCTGCGTCGATGGATGCGCCGTGATCTTCGCGCGAATCGGCACTTCAAATGACTTGCCCGACTCGAGCCCTGCATCGGACCGGCGATTCAGCGCCAGCACCGACCTCGCGTGCTCCGCCGTGAACGCCAGCAGCTCGTGCACGAACGCGTACGTGGACTTCACCCGCCGCTCGAACGGATCGTGCGAGAACGCCTCGCTCAGCACGGAGATGCGGCCGCGCAGCGCGTAATAGTTGGTGCCGTAGCGCGGTGTGTGCGAATAGGTAGACCAGCTGCGTGCCTCGCCGGCCGCGGCGCGCGGACCCTCGTCGCCGGAGAAGTTGCCGTAGTCGAAGATCGCGAAATGATCGCGCACCTTCATCCGCTGGCGGAGCACGGGGAGCATCGAGTCGCGCGCATACGCGCCACCAAATGTCGCGCCGGGAATCGCCGCGGCAGGGTGCAGCGACGGTGAGTACGTGAGCGCATAACCGTGATAGCTGCCGTCCGTCGTGTGCAAATCCACAAAGACATCCGGATCCCACGCATTGAACATCGCGAGCGATCCTTTCGTCTCCGGTGTCTCGGCGCGAACATAATCGCGATTCAGGTTGATCCCCTGGCCATCAGCGCGCGTGCCGACCATTTCCGGCCCTTGCTGCGCACCGCGGTTCCGCGCTTGCGGCGCCAGCGCCTCGTTTCCGTCGGCGTTGTAGTCGGGGACCACGATCAGCACGACCGAGTCGAGCACGTTCGGCTTGGGGCTGAGCGTGAGGTCGCGCAGCATCGCGAGCATCGCCTCCTTCCCCTCGACTTCGCCAGAATGGATGTTCGCCTGCACGTACACGATCGGCCGGCCGAGCCGCTTGGCCTCGAGCGGCGTCGTCACAAGCGGACGCGACGCGATCACGTACGGAATGTCGCGTCCCTGCGCGGTGCGCCCGATGAAGCCGACGTGGATCTTCGCCCCGCGCTGCTGGAGCGAGTCGAGGAACGACGTGATGTCGGTGTAGAGCGAGGTCTCCGTGTAATGCGTTCGCTCCGCGCGCGTCTGCTGGGCCGCGAGGGACGGGACAAACAGGAGCGACGCAATCGATGCGAGCGCGAGCCGGCGTAACGTCGGGTTCATCACGTTCCTCTCGTGTCCTGATCAGGTGGACGGCTCAGACCGGTTTTCCGGTGGCCGGGTAAAAGCGCAGACCTTCGCGCGCCATTTTGGTCAGCAGTGCGCACGGAACAAAACGTCCGGGGTGCTTCGCGTCGAGTTCGACGAGGCGCCGCACGACGTCCGCGGCACCGGCCGCGTCGACGTAACGAAACGGCCCGCCGCGGAACGGCGGAAACCCGATGCCGAACACCGCGCCGACGTCGCCATCGCGCGGCGCACGGACAATGTTCTCCTCCAGGCAGCGCGCGGCTTCGTTCACCATCGCCAGCGCACAGCGCGCCTGGATGTCGTCACGCGTGAGCTCGGTGCGCAGCGTGGCGGGAAACAGCGCATACACCGTCTCGTCCACGCCTCCCTTTCGCCCGTTTGTGTCGTACAGATAAAAGCCTTTCTTCGACTTTCGGCCGAGGCGCCCGTCGGCGATGATCCGCGCCAGTGAGTCCGATGGCTTCAGCCGGTCGCCGAATGCCTTGTACATGATCGCCCCGGACTTCGCGGCGATGTCGAGTCCGACTTCGTCGAGCAGCGTGACCGGGCCAACCGGGAATCCGAAATCGACGAGCGCGCGGTCGACCGCTTCGATCGCGACGCCTTCGTCGAGCATCCGCGCAGCTTCGTTGATGTACGGCGCGAGAATGCGGTTCGCGAAAAAGCCGGGCGAGTCGTTCACGACGATGACCGTCTTCCCGAGGCGCCGGCCGAATGCGGCAGCCGTCACGACGACCTCCGGCGCGGTGCGCGGCGTCACGATCACCTCGAGCAGGGGCATCTTCTGCACCGGCGAAAAGAAGTGCATGCCGACCACGCGCTCCGGCCGCGGCGATCCCTCGGCGATTTTTGCGATCGGAATCGTGCTCGTGTTGCTCGCGAAGATCGCCGATGGCGGCAGCACCCGCTCGATTTCGCCGAGCACTTGGTGCTTCACCGCGACGTCCTCGAACACGGCCTCGATCACCAGCGGCACGTGTCCGAACCCCGTGTACTCGATCGTCCCCGAGACGAGCGAGAGCTGATCCGCGAACTCCTGCCTGGTGATCTGCTTCTTCGTGAGCCGCTCCTGCAGGACAGCCCGCACCGACGCGAGCCCGTGCGCAACCTGCTCGTGCTTCATGTCCTTGAAGCGCACCGGAATCCCGTGCATCGCGGCGACGGCTGCGATCCCAGCACCCATGAAGCCGGTGCCCAGCACGCCCAGCTGATCCACGGCGAGCGGCGCGGGCGCGTCACCCTGCACGCCGCTGTCCTTCTTGAGCGACGCGGTCGCAAAGAAAAGGAAGATCAGCTCGCGCGATACCGGCGTCATGGCCATCTCGCCGAAGAGGCGCGCCTCCGTTGCGAAGCCTTCGTCAGGCGGGAGGCGGAAGCCCGCTTCCACCGCATCGAGAGCCGCGAGGAGAGCGGGATATGCGCCACGTGACTTTCGCAGCGTCATCGTTCGCGCCTGCCGAAAGACAATCGCGCGGCCCGCAGCATTCCCTTCGAGCAGGGTGCGCACCAAGCCGGGCTCCTTGCCATGGCTTCGGTGCAGCGCTCCAGCGGCGAGCGCCTGAGCGCGCGCCACGGCGATGTCGCGCAGGATCGCGGGGTGCACCATCTCGTCCACGAGTCCGGTCTGCAATGCTTTTTTTGCGCGGACGTTCTTCGCCGTCAGGATCATGTCGAGCGCCACCTGCAGCCCGACGATCCTCGGCAGGCGCTGCGTTCCGCCCGCGCCCGGAATCAATCCGAGCTGCGTCTCCGGGAGCGCGAGCACGGTCTTGGGATGGTCGGTCGCGACGCGATAGCTGCACGCAAGCGCGGTCTCGAGACCGGCGCCGAGACACGCGCCGTGAATCGCCGCCACGACCGGCACGCGAGATTGCGCGATCCTCGCCACCACGCGGTGCCCCGCGGCGCTCGCCGCCTGAGCGTCGACGGCCGACTTGAAATCGAGAAACGCGTCGATGTCGGCGCCCGCAATAAATCCGTCGGGCTTGCCGCTGATCAACACCATTGCCTTCACCGCTGCGTTCGTGTCGATCTGCGTCATCAGCTCGTCGAACTCCGCGATCACCGCGCCCGAGAACTTGTTCACCGGCTCGCCGGGAAGATCGATCGTGACGACGGCGATGCCGTCGTGCACGTCGACCGTGAGGGCTGCGGCGTGCGCCGCGTCGCGCGCGAGGTCGCTCATGCGCGCTCCAGCACCATCGCGAAGCCCAGTCCACCCGCGGCGCAGACGGTCATGAGGCCGAACTGGCCATTCCGGCGCACGAGCTCATTCATGAGCGTCGTCGTGATGCGCGCGCCGGTCGCGCCGAACGGATGGCCGATCGCGATCGAGCCGCCCATGACGTTGAGGCGTGTGCGGTCCACGGCGCCCATCGGATGCGCAAATCCGCCGCGGTCGGCCCAGTACTGCGACTCGAATCCCCGCAGGTTGGAGAGCACCTGTGCCGCGAAGGCCTCGTGCATCTCTACGAGGTCGATGTCTTTGAGCGTCAGTCCGGCGCGCTTGAGCGCCATCGGCGCGGCGAACACCGGCGCCTGGAGCAGCTGCTCGCCGGGGTCTATGCCGGCGTACGCATAGCCGCGGATATACGCGACGGGTTTGTATCCGAGCGCCTTCGCGCGCTCCTCGCTCATGAGGAGCACGGCGGCGCCGCCGTCGGTCAGGGGAGACGAGTTGCCCGCGGTGACGCTGCCGTACTTGCGGTCGAATACCGGCTTCAGCTTGGAGAGCAAGTCGATGTTCGTGTCGCTGCGAATGCCGTTGTCCGCGGTGAGCGTCTTCTCGTAGCGCGGCGGGATGTACGCCGGTGCGATCTCGGCGGTGAGCCGGCCGTCCTTTGTCCCCGCGGCGGCGTTCATGTGCGACGCGAGCGCGAACTCATCCTGGTCGCGCCGCGCGATGCGGTTGAGCTTCGCCATCTTCTCGGCCGATTCACCCATCGACTCGCCCGTGGTGGGCTCGGCGATCGCCGGTGTGACGGGGATGAGGTCGCGCGGCCGGATTTTCGAAAGAGCGCCGAGCCGCTGGCCGAGCGACTTGGCCTTGCTCGCGGCAACGAGCGCATCGGCGAAGCCGCGTGAGTGAAGGATCGGTACGTTCGACAGTGACTCCGCGCCGCCGGCGATCGCGATGTCCGCGTGGCCGAGCACGATCTGGTCAGCCGCGTCGGTGATCGCCTGATTGGCCGACGCGCACGCACGGCTGACGCTCCACGATTGGATGTTCTTCGGGAAAAGCGGCATCAGCGAAACTTCACGCGCGATGTTGGGCGCGAGCACGTTGGGCACCACCGTGCCGAACACGAGCAGGTCGATCGTCGCCGGATCGACGCCCGACCGGTGGACGAGCTCGCTGACCGCCATCTTGCCGAGATCTATCGCGCTGAGATGCCGGAGATCGGTCCCAGCCTTCGCGAACGGCGTGCGCACGCCGGCGATGATCGCGACACGACGGCCGGTCCCGGAAATATCCATATCCCGAAAGCTAGGCTATGTTGTTCGTCGATGGGAAACCCTCCTGCCCCACCCGCGCTGACGTGGAGAGACCGCACGCGCCAGCGACTGGCGCGCGTTCCGTTCGACGTGCTGATCGTCGGCGGCGGAATCAACGGTGCGGGCATCGCGCGCGACGCCGCGCTCCGCGGCCTGACAGTGGCGCTCGTCGAGCGCAACGACTTCGCGAGCGGCACGTCGAGCCGGTCGTCGCGGCTGGTTCACGGCGGCGTGCGCTACCTCGAGCACGGCTTCTTCCATCTCGTGTTCGAGTCGAGCCGCGAGCGGCGCACCCTCCTGCGGATCGCGCCGCATCTCGTGCATCCGCTGCAGTTCACCTGGCCGGTATACGACGGCGCGCGGATTCCCCGCTGGAAGCTGGCCGCGGGCCTCTGGCTGTACGACCTGCTCGCGGCGTTTCGAAACGTGGCGCGCCACCGAACGCTGAGCGCGGTGCAGGTACTCACGAGAGAGCCGAAGCTGAAGCGGTGGGGTCTCAAGGGCGGCGCGACGTATTTCGACGCAGCAACTAACGATGCGCGGCTGACGATCGCAAACGTCATGGATTCGGTAACGGCCGGCGCCGCGGCGCTCAATTACGCCGAGGTGGCGTCGCTGCGGTTCGATGGAGACAGGGTAAGCGGCGCCGAAGTCCGCGACCGCTTGACGGGGGAGACGTTCAACGTCCGCGCGAACGCGATCGTCAACGCGACAGGGCCGTGGACAGACACAATCAGCCGCATCGAGGATCCGTCCTCCAAACCCGCGGTCCTGGGCACCAAGGGCGTGCACGTCGCCGTGCCGGCCCAGCGCGTCGGCAACCGCGCGGCCATCACGATGCTGGCGCGGGCAGACCAGCGCGTGATGTTCGTGCTGCCGGGCGGCACCCATACGATCATCGGCACGACCGACACGGAGACGCACGAGCACCCGGATCAGGTTCGCGCGACGCGCGCCGACGTCCAGTACCTGCTCGACGGGGCCAACGCGTATTTCCCCGAGGCGAAACTCGTGCCGGAGGATGTGGTGTGCGCGTGGGCGGGCATCCGACCGTTGATCGCGAGCGGCAATTCCGGCGATCCTGCCGGGGCGAGCCGCGAGAGCGCGATCACCGTCGGGCCGCGGGGCGTGATCGCCGTGACCGGGGGCAAGCTCACCACCTACCGCGCGATGTCCGAATCAGTAGTCGACGAGGTACAAAGGGTCCTCGGTCACACGCGAACCCGCTCGCACACCGCCACGCGGGCGTTGCCGGGGTCGGGCGTGCGCCCCGAGGATGGCGACGGGCGGGTCAGCGAGCGACTCGTCGCGGAGCTACCCTATACGGTGAACGACGTCCTGGCTTCAGCCGAGCACGAGCTCGCGTGCACGGTCGCGGATGTTCTCATCCGACGGACGCATCTCGCGTTCGAGACCCGCGATCACGGCGTGTCGGTGGCGCCCCGCGTGGCGGACCTGCTGGCTTCGCGGCTGGCGTGGAGCGCCGCCGACATCGCGCGGCAACTCGACGACTACCGCGCGGAAGTCGCGCGGCTGTTCACGATCGACGAAGCCGAAGCGGGCGGTTAGCCCTCACAAGAAGCGGTAGGCGGGACTTCGCCCCGAACCGGGAGACGGGGTTGGGAGCCGGGCGGGCCAACCTCCCGCCTGCCGACCCCGGTTCCCGCTTCGGGGCGAAATCTCGCCTCCCGCTTCTCGCTGACATGCAACGCGGCGACGCGAGACGCGGCGAATTGGTGATGGGTTCTCGGGACGTGAGCGCTATGATCGACGCATGACTCGTTCACATCCCCTGCTGTCGTTCGAAGAATGGGAGAAAAGCGCGGGCGCCGGATTCTCGGGAGATCCGCTCTGGTCCATCCAAGCCTACCGGCGTGCGCAATACGCCGTGGACGTTCACACGCACGACCGGCGATCAAATTCGCAACTGGTGTCTGCGCCTGCGTTCGACCAGCTGACTCGCGCGCTCGGATCCATCTCAGCCAATATCGCTGAAGGATACTCGCGCAATTCGGCCGCGGACCGGGCGCGATTCTACAGCTACGCGCTCGGCTCGACGCGCGAAGCGCTCGCGTGGTATAACACGCTGCGGATCGAGCTTGGACCGGTCGTGGATGATCGCCAGGCGCTTCTCATCCAGATTCGCCGGCTGCTCCTCACAACGCTCCGCAACATGCGCCTCAGCGACCCAACCGCCATGCTCACGGATTTCCGTCGACGGAAATAGACGCCGGCTGCAAGTCTCCGAGTCCGCGGGAACCGGCAGGCGGGATCTCCACCCGAACCGGGAAACGGGGCTGGGAGCCGGGGTCGCCTGCTTCCCGCTTGCCGACCCCGATTCCCGTTTCGGGTCGAAATCCCGCCTATCGACTCCCGCTTCTATCCGAGATCGTCGGGCTTCGCCTCGTGAATCGTGACGATTTCGGTGATGAGCAACTTGCGTGTCATCGCGGGGAGTTTCAGCAGCACGACCTCCCCCTTCTGCTTGTTGAGCATCACGCGCCCGATCGGTGACGACATCGTGACCTGGCCTTCCTCGAACTCGACTGAATCGCCGAAGATCAGGTGATAGGTCTCTTTCTTCTTTGAGTCCTGATCCTGAACGGTGATCTTGGAGCCGAGCCCGACGCGGTCGGTCGGAATCTGCGTGATGTCGATCTGTGAGAGCTTGCTGAGCCGCATGGTGAGCTGGCCGAGGCGCGCCTGCACGAGGCGCTGGCGCTCGAGCGCGGCTTTGTATTCGGAGTTCTCGCGCAGGTCGCCCATCTCCACGGCGCGCGCGATCTCCGCGGGCAGCGTGACGTTGAGCTCGATGCGGAGCTTTTCGACTTCTTCGCCGAGCTTTTGTTTGAGGGCTTCGATCATGGTGCGACGAGGTGGATTCGGAGAGATGGTGCATAAAAAGCCAGCGCCCGGCTGCGGTCCACCTGGCCGGGCGCTGCGACTGGATGAAGACTACCACCGGCGGCGGTGCCGTGCAATCGGTGGCTGTTTGTGACGGGAAGTCGTGAATTACCCAAGACCCCGAGCGCAAAACCCCTAGCCCAACACGCCCTTGCTGTTACCCCAGACTCCTTCGACAGAAAACCGTCTGGAGTTTCGGGGACATGGGCAACTGCAGGGCGTATTGGGCTAGGGGTTGTGCGCTGGGAGTCTAGAGTGACCTCTCGAACTCCGTCTGCAGTCGTTTCATCAGCGCCCCGCGCTGATCATACAGCCGCCTGAGCTTCCTCTTCTTTCTCTTCGCGAGCGCGTAGCTCGTCATCAGCGGCAGCGCGATGGTCGAATCGAGATAGCACACCACCGCGTCCGGCAGCCGATCTGGATCGATTTTCCCCCAGCTCACCGCTTCCGCCGGCGTCGCACCGCTCAGGCCGCCCGTGTCGGGACGCGCATCGGTGACCTGCAGAAAAAAGTCGTGCCCCTTCTCATCGATCCCCAGCACCTCCTGGATCTGCGGCTCCGTCTGCAGCGCGAAGTTCTTCGGACTGCCGCCGCCCATGATCATGCTCGCGCTCTTCCCGCCGCCGCGCTTCGCGCCGAGGACGATGCTCGCGGTTTCATTCACGTCGCTGTTGGGATCGATCACGCACTTGTACCCCTCGAGCGCGAGCGCCGCGACATTCATCCCGATCGAGCTGTCACCCGGACTCGAGGTGTACACGGGCACGCCGCACGAGTATGCCGCGCTCAGCAGCGACTTGCTCTTCAACCCGAGCACTTTCTCCCGCGCCGCGACGTACTTGCCGCACAGCCAGTGGAACTCGGCGCTCGACATCGCATGCTGAAACTCCGGCGCGCGAATGATCTTCCTGAAAAATGCGTCCGTCGACAGCAGCACGTCGTAGTCGAAGAAGATGTCATAGATGCGCACGACCCCTTCTTCACGGAGCACGACATCGCTTTCCGTCGGGTTGCCCCGGTGCATGGAGAGACCGAGGCCGAAATGCGTGTCGTGGTACAGGTTCGCGCCCGTCGAAATGATCCAGTCGACAAAGCCGGCTTCGATCAGCGGGATCAGGCAGCTCATTCCCAGTCCCGCCGGCGTGAGCGCGCCCGTCAGCGTCAGGCCCACCGTGACGTCGCTCTCGAGCATCTTGTCCGCGTATAACTGGCACGCCTCGCGCAGCCGCCCCGAGTTGTATGCCTGGAACGTTCCTTCAATCAGCTCCACAATGTTCTCGGTGCCGTCGATGCGGCGCGGATCGATTTTCTTGCCGCGCAAGAACCGGCTCGCGTCCCCGGAGACGTGCTTCTTCCCCGCCGCTTCGCGCTCTTCCGCCGCACGCTTTTGCTCGCCCTTGGGGCCCGCGGCGCTCGCCCGGCTCTTCGTGGCTTTCGACCCGTGCCGCGAACTCTTGAAGCCGCCGCGCTTGCGCCCGGTCTCCTTCTGGCCGCTCATTTCTCGACCTTCGCCGTGGCCGTCTTCATCTGCGCCTTGTACGCCTTTGTGACGAGGCGCACGACTTCCTTCGGATCGTCGGTGATGGTCATGAGATCGAGATCGCCGTCGGAGATCTTGTGCTCGCCGAGCACGCGCGACTGCATCCAGCGCAGCAAGCCCGCCCAGTAGTGCGTGCCGAAGAGGATCACGGGGAACTGGGAGATCTTTCCGGTCTGCACCAGGGTAATCGCCTCGAACAGTTCGTCGAGCGTACCGAAGCCGCCGGGAAAGACGATGAACCCCACGCTGTACTTGATGAACATCGTCTTCCGCACGAAGAAGTAGCGGAAGTTCACGACCGTGTCGACGTACGGGTTCGTCCCCTGCTCGAACGGCAGCTCGATGTTGCAGCCGACGCTGCGCCCGCCCGCGAGCTTCGCCCCTTTGTTGGCGGCTTCCATGATTCCGGGGCCAGACCCGGTGATCGTCGCGAACCCTGCTTCAGCCAGCAGCTTGCCGACTTCGACCGCGGCGAGGTACTGGGGATCGTCCGGCTGGGTGCGCGCCGAACCGAACACCGTCACGGCCTTGCCGACGTTGGCGAGCTTGTCGAATCCCTCGATGAACTCCCCCATGATGCGCAGCACGCGCCAGGTATCGCTGCGCGTGAAGTCGTCGGGATGGGGAAGCGCCTGGAGGAGTTTTTCGTCCTCGGTGCTGTACGCTTCGTATTGATCGCGAATCGCGTCGTCGACGCGGCGCATGGGTTTCGACTTGCGCGGTGCAGCAAGGCGTGACCCCTTCGCATCTATTCTTCTTGGCATACGGGCAGTTTACTTTCCCGCGTGACTTCCCGCGAGATGGCCCGGTCGAGTGTCGTGATCCTCGTGGCGGACGGCGTTCGCCCCGACACGCTCGCGACCTCCATGAGTGCCGGCGAGGTGCCCGCGCTCTCGCAGCTCGCCGCCGACGGTGGCATGCACGTCGTCACCTCGGTGTTTCCATCCGTCACGGGCCCCGCGTACGCGCCGTTCCTGATGGGCCGCTACCCCGGTCCGATCGGCCTGCCCGGAATCCGCTGGTACGATCGCGAGGCGAGCGCCCGCTCCATGCTGCCCCGCGCGCGCAGCTACGTTGGAAGCGAAATCCGCAAAGTCGATCGCGACATCGACGCCTCGGCACCGACGTTGTTCGAGCTCTCGGAATCGAACGTTGCAGCGCTCAGCGTGATCGGCCGCGGGCTGCGCGCGCGAGACCGCGAGGGTCACTCGGTGGCCTTCGGACTGCGCGCCGCGCGCGTCCACTTCAGCGGCAACGTGCGCGGCTGGCTCGCGATCGACCGCGACATCGGCGCGCGTGTCGCGCAGCGCATCAAGGCCGAGCGTCCGCGCGTCGCGTTCTGTGCGCTCACCGGGATCGACAAGACTTCGCACTCTCAGGGCCACGATTCACCCGTCGTGCGCGATGCGATCCGAAAAGTGGACGAGACCGCGGCGCGGATTCGCGAAGACGCCGAGCGCGACGGCCGCTGGGACGACATGCATCTGTGGATCGTGAGCGACCACGGACACTCTCCGGTGCGCGCCCACGAAGATCTCGCGGGGTTGATCGCGACATGGAAACTCGGCGTGATCGCACATCCATGGATTTATGGCGCGGGCCGCGACGTCGCCGTAATGGTCAGCGGCAACGCGATGGCGCACCTGTATCTCGACCTTTCGAACCGTTCGCGTGTGCGCGCGCCGTGGCACTCGCTGGAAAAGAAATGGGAATGGCTGACACAGCGGCTCCTCGAGCGCGAATCCGTGGACCTGCTGCTGATTCCGATTGACGGCGCCGCATGCGAAGTGCGCGCACGTGGGCGCGGCGCCGCGCGCGTCGTGATCGAAGACGGCCGCTATTCGTACCGCCCGCTCACCGGCGACCCGCTCGCGATCGGCGCGCAGGAATCGCTCTCCCACGACGAGGCGCACGACGTGACGGCGTCGTCCGACTATCCCGATGCCATCGTGCAGATCGCGCACCTCGCTTCGAGCGCGCGATCGGGTGAGATCATGCTCTCGGCGTCACGGAACTGGGACTATCGCGCGAAGTGGGAGCCGATTCCGCACGTGTCGTCGCACGGCGCGCTGCACCGCGAGCACATGCAGGTGCCGTTGCTGGTGAACAGACGGGCGAGCCGGACGCCGCGGCGGACTGTTGACGTGATGCCCAGCGCGCTGACGGCGCTGGGAATCGCGATCCCGGATGGACTCGACGGGCGGTCGTTTATCTGAGCGACGGCGGAAGGTCTTCGGTCCTCGGTCTTCGGTCTTCGGTCTTCGGTCCTAGCTGCCCGCGGTAGTCTCGTATAGCCCGCGGAGTTCTTCAGCCAGCGCTCGCTGCCGCTCACGCAGCGCAGCGACCCTGCCACGCTGGAGGCGCAGCACGAAGTAGCGCCGAATGGCATCCCACGTGAGGCGCCCCGACTCACCGATCGCCAACGACGCCAGCGCGACGAAGGGGAGGCCGAGCAACACGAGCACGCCGGCCCAGACACCGAGTGCCGACGCCGACGCGATCGCGAGCAGCACGAACCAGATCGAAAAAAAGAGAAACCCGGCCAGCACCCGGTACGTCGGGACCGCGTCCTCGCCTTCTGCGCGCGCGAGTTTCTCGGCCACCACCGCCGTGATCTCGCGCGGAATCCAGAACAGCACAAAGCCGATCGCCGCGAGCGGAACGAACGCCAGCTGCGGAATCCGGCTCAGCGTCCAGCGGAGCGCCGCATCCGGGCTCACCTGCTCGGTCAGCGTCCGCGGCGTCAGCCCCATGCGCGCAAGCATGCGGTCATGCGCGCGAAGCTCCCGGGCGACTTGCCGCCAGCGCGTGTCCGCTCCGAGACGCAGCTGGGCGAGCGCGTTCGTCGCCACGTGGAGGCGCGCCATCTCGTCGCGGGCGTCGGTCGAGACCGGAAACTCCGCACGCCAGACGCGCTCTGCGCAACGGACCAGCTGCTCGTCGCTCCAGTCGTGCAGGTTGAGCGTAACCGAGCGCATCGACGCCTCGATCCGCCGCGTGAGCTCGCGCACCGCCTCCTTGTCGGCCGGTCCGCGCGCGGCGATATCGTCCCACGCGAACGCGTCCCCGACGATGACGTGCGCGGCACTGCGAAAGGACCGCCGGTCCCGGAACACAAGTCCCATCGGCACGATCGGAAACGCACCGCCAATCTTTTCTGCCGCGGCGAGCGCGATGCGCGCCGCTCCCGTCTTGAGCGGCTGCAGCCGCGACGCGCTGTGACTGATCCCCTCGGGAAAAATCCCCACCGCGTATCCCTCGGCGAGCGCGGCGCTCACGTCGCGGAACGAATCAAAGTTCTGCGATACGGCTTTCGGGTCGTCCTGCTGGCGATAGACCGGCACCGAGCCCACGGCCTTCACGAGCCACGAAATCCCGAGATGCGTGAACAGCGTCGACTTCGCCATGAAGCGCACCTTCCGGTCGGCGGCGACCACGACGAGCGGCGGATCCATCAGCGAGTTCGTGTGGTTCGCGACGAGCAACACCGGGCCCTCGGCCGCCACGCGCGCGCCGCCCACCGTCAGCCGGTAGTAGACGCGGCAGGCGAGGCTGCTGATCGCGGGCATGGCGCGGTAAAGCCACATGAGGGATGAAAACTGTGGTGGGGCGGGCGCCGATGGGAGTTGTGAGTTGATGGCGCCACCCCGCCCGACGATCTTCCGTACACATGAAATGGCTCGCGCTCTCGCTCTCGCTGGCACTCCGCGCCGCTGTGAATCCCGCGCTCGCGCGCGATCTCGTCACGATCGCCTGGCGCTTTCGCCGGCGCGGGTGGATGACGCGCGCGCCGTTTCTTCCCGTACCGTCGCGCGACTACATCAACTGGCGCATGTACACCGCGTTCGGCGACCACCACGCGACGCCGACGGTGGACGACGTGATCCGCTACGCCCGCTGGGCGCGCCGCGGGCAATGAAAGGCGCGTGACCAACGGTGGCGGTTCGCCCAGTCCGTCCAGCGCGCAGATCAAGGCACAGGCGTTCGGCCTTGGATTCGACCTCGCGGGCATCGCCACGCTCGGCCCACCAGACTCCGCGGCGGAGTTCGACGCGTGGCTGGCCCACGGCTACGCCGGCGAGATGCACTACCTCGAGCGCGGCGCCGACCTCCGGCGCGACGCGCGGCGCCCCGAACCCGGGATGCAATCGGCGGTTGTCGTCGCGCTCAACTATGGCGGCACGCAACCGTCCGGCCCGATCGCGCGCTATGCCCGCGGCGACGATTACCACGCGGTGATGCACGCGAAGCTCGACGAGCTCGGCGCGTGGTTCTCCGGCGCGACCGGCGGCACCGCGCGCACCCGGTCGTATGTGGACACCGGGCCCGTGCTCGAGCGCGACCTCGCGCGACGCGCCGGCCTCGGCTGGTTCGGCAAGAACACGAACCTGATCAACCCCGGTCTCGGCTCCTTCTTTTTCATCGGTGCGCTGTTCACGGACGCGGAGCTCCAGCCGGACGTGCCGTTCGAGGCAGACCGGTGCGGCACCTGCACGCGCTGCCTCGACGCGTGCCCCACGCAGGCGTTCACCGCGCCGCGCACACTCGACGCCACGCGCTGCATTTCATACCTGACCATTGAGCTCAAGGGTGACATCCCCGAGGAACTGCGGCCGGCGATCGGCGAACTGGTTTATGGCTGCGACATCTGCCAGGACGTCTGCCCGTGGAACGTGCGCTTCTCGCGCGACGCCACCGAGCCTGCGCTACAACCGCGCGCGGACCGCGTGAGTCCCGACGCTGCCGAGCTGCTCGCGCTGACTGATGCGGAGTGGCGCGCCCGCTTTGGGAAGAGCGCGATGACCCGCGCCAAGCGGCGTGGCCTCGCGCGCAACGCCGCCGTGGCGCTGGGCAACCGCCGCGACCCGCTGACGATCCCCGTGCTGAAGGCCGCGGCGGCGCACGATCCTGAACCGCTTGTTCGCTCGCACGCGAGCTGGGCGCTCGCGCAGTTCGAGTAATGTCGCCGACGTGACGGCAATAATATAAGGTATTGTTATATTATTGCCATATAGTAGCTGATTTGCACTTTGTTGACGGCAATAATATAAGTTATGGTTATACTATTGCCCATCTCAACGGCGTCATCATGATCAAACGAAGCTACAACGATGTCTTGTACCAGATCGCCGAGAGCCAGCTCGGATACTTTACGGCCGCACAAGCGAAGGCGGCCGGGCTCGTGCCAGTGCGCATCATCCAGATGATCGGCAGCGGCGACATCGAGCGAACGAGTCGCGGCGTCTATCACCTCACGCGCTTCCCAGTGTCTCGATGGTCGCAATACATGGAGGCGGCCCTGTGGCCTCAAGTACGCCGAGGGGGGGTCACCGGAACGATCTCGCATGAATCGGCCTTGGCCTTCTACGGAATGTCCGAGGTGAGCCCTGCGACCGTTCACATCACGTTGCCGCCGACGATGCGTATCCGCCGGACCGTGCCACGGTATCTCACCATCCATCGAGCGGAGCTGAAACCGAGTGAAGTGGCCGTAATGGAAGGCGTGCCAGTAACGACCCCAGCGCGCGCGATACGTGACGCAGCTGCAGCCCACGTTGGATCGGCGATCGTGCGGCAGGCGATTCTCGATGGCCGGCGGACGGGGCATCTCACGGCCGCGCAGACTGATCGTTTGGCTCACGAACTCATTGGCGAGTCCTTTCCGCCGCTCCGGATACTTGACGACGAGCGTGGCGCCTGATGGGGCCACAGCCGTCACAGTTACCGCCGTCAGCGGGTTACTTGGGAAAGATCGTCGGCCGATATGCGCGGGACCACGGACTGGCCGAGGGCCGAGTCAGAGCATGGGTCGCGTACATGATGCTCGCGGGGCGTCTCGCACAAGCACGCGAGGGGCGCGCGCCCGGCATGACCATAAAGGGAGGTGTCGCCCTCGAGCTCCGCCTCCGACCGACACCACGAGCAACCGACGACATCGATATCATCGTGCCCTTGGGTGAAGCGGACCTTCTGGCCACCCTCGACAGGGCGTTGACCACCGAAGAGGGCGCATCCGCTCCGTATGAAGGTTTCACGTTCCAGCGCAAAGGCCAGGTGCGCCAACTCGGCAATGGCGCGATCCGACTCGGGGTGAGCGTTCGCTACAAGGGCGGATCGTGGACCAGCATTTCCATCGACTTGACGGCAGAAGAACTTCCGGGCGTCACCGCAGAAGAGGTCATGGCCATCGACCTCTCTCCGTTTGGGCTGCAGGGACCCACTGTCGTGCCGTGCCTCCCACTGGATCACCAAATCGCACAGAAGATCCACGGCGTGACCAAGCCGGCGGACGGGGGACGGCAAAACGAGCGGGCCAAGGACGCGGCCGACCTGCTGCTCATTGAAGGACAGGTGACGGACTACGTCAGCCTTCGCGAGGTCTGCGTTCAGGTGTTCGACCACCGCGACACCCATCCGTGGCCACCGCAGCCCGTCGTACACGAACACTGGCGCGACGAGTACGGTCGCTATGTCGCCGACTACGCGCTCGGATACGCCACGCTCGAGGACTGCATCGGAGCAATTGGGCGATTCATCGCGCGCATCGACGTTGCGCAACCGCCTGCGACAGAAACGCAGCCGGCATCTGTCAGAAACTTCTCGAATTTTCGCTAGAAATTTAGAAAATGACCTCAGCGGCCCGCGAACGTCTCATGGCATTCAAGCAGTCGCAGCCGCGCACGCCGCGGCTCACGCGACACAAGGTGGAGGCGCGAGGGCTTTCATTCGCCGTGTTCTCGTCGCCCGAAGTCTTGGGCGTGCCGCCACTGTTCTGCATCAACGGCGGCATGCTCTACTCGCACGCCATCCTGTGGCCGGCGCTCGCGCCGCTCGCGGCAGGGCGCCAGCTTATCCTCTATGACCAGCGCGGCCGCGGCGCGAGTCAGGCTCCCCCCGCGGTGAGCACCTCGCGCATCGAGTACGACGCCGGCGACGTGGTCGCAATTCGCGAGGCGCTGGGGATCGCACGCTGGGACCTGTTCGGGCACTCATGGGGAGGCGGGATCGCTATGCTTGCGGCGGCGCGCGACGCCGTTGGCGTGCGGAGGCTGGTGCTCTGCGACGCAGTCGGTGCGACGAGCGCGTGGATCGGCTCATTGCATACCGACGCGCTCGCGCGCCTCACCGGCGTCGAGCGCGAAGCCCTCGCCGCGATCGATCCCGTCACGCTCCGTGCGGGCGACCCCGTCGTCCACGCCGAGTACAGCCGTGCGATTTACCCCGCGTACTTCGCCGACCACGACTTTGCCGCGCTTTTCCGGCCGCCCGTCGAGGTGAGCGCGACGGGCGCTGCCGTTGCGTCACGTCTGCGCCGCGAGGGATACGACTGGCGCGCGAACGTTGCGGCGATCGCGGCGCGGACGCTGATCGTCCACGGCGCAAATGACGTGATCCCGTCGCGGCTCGCAGGTGAAACGGCGGCCCTCGTGCGACACGCCACGACGCTGATTGTCGACGGCGCGGGGCACATGCCCTTTTTCGAGCAGCCGGAGGAGTTCTTCTCAGCAGTGCGCGGTTTTCTCGACGCACCGGACGCGGGCTCGTGAAGCGCTCCGACCGCGCGATCTTTACGGTGCTCTTCGGCGTGCTGTTCGCCGGCGCGGCGTTCGTCGGCGTCGCGGTGTGGCGGGCGCCCCGGCGCACGGCGACGACCGTCGCCGCCGCGACCGACTCAGCGGCCGGTGCGCCCGGCGTCGCGAGCGGACTGAGCAGCGTACGAAAGTCGTCGCTTCCGCCTCCACCGCCACCCGACTACGCCGAGACGGCGCGCCTGCTCGCCGAGGGGAACGGCGCGACGTACATGGACGCCATCCTTGCGGCGCGCGACGGAAACGTGGCCCGGTGGGTGGAGCGACGCGCCAATCCCGTCACCGTGTGGGTGCAGCCGACGACGGCCCTCAAGGATTTCTGGCCGCGTTTCGTCGACCGCATACACGATGCGTTTTATACGTGGGCCGCAGCCGGCATTCCGATGCGATTCCTGTTCGTGGACGACTCGGCGCAGGCCGAGGTGCATGTCGTATGGGTCGACCGCTTCGACGACTCCGCCGCGGGCAAAACGTACTGGTCGCGCGACACGAACTGGTGGATCGTCGGCGCCGACATCGAGATCGCGCTGCACCGTCCCACGGGCGAGGCGTACGACGATCAGATGATCCGCACGATCGCGCTTCACGAAGTGGGGCATTTGATCGGACTCGACCACAGCCCGAACCCGGACGACATCATGTCGCCAAAGGTGCACGT
Source organism: Gemmatimonadaceae bacterium (assembly GCA_050733535.1). Lineage (GTDB taxonomy): Bacteria > Gemmatimonadota > Gemmatimonadetes > Gemmatimonadales > Gemmatimonadaceae > Fen-1231. Next base: position 17,416 of record JBOHTH010000093.1, read on the forward strand.
GACGTCGCTCTCGGCCGCGGACCTGAGGACAGCGGCGCTGATTTACAAATTACCCCCCGGACCTGTGACCAAGAGATGAAGAGGGGCGAGAAG
>JBOHTH010000094.1:0-3966 GCA_050733535.1 Gemmatimonadaceae bacterium
CGCACGCGCTGACGCGCGCCGCGCGCTGCTGCGCTCGACAGTGAAAGCTGACGTGCGTGGCGGCGCCGAGGCCGTCGAGGAGATGTTTCACCTCCTCGTCTGGAACCGGATTCACCGCGTCGAGGACGCCATCTGGGATCCGCGCGGCAAGCGCGCGCTCTTTGCCGGCCTCGACGTAAAGAACCCTCGCATCCTTTTTCTCGGCGCGGCCGACGGATATGAGGCGATGGCGCTCGCCGCGATGTATCCCGGCGGAGAGACAGTGCTCGTCGACTATGACGACTTCTGCAAGACCGACCGCTTCGGGAAGTTCCCGGCGTCGTACCCGTTCCTCGGCGTCGACCCCCTGACCGGGAACAAACGTGTCTGGTATCGCGAGCAGATGAACATGCAGTTCGAGGTCGAGGACATCCGCAACCTGAAGTACGGACGCGAGTTCGACATCGTGGTAAGCATCGGCCTCATCGAGCACTTTCCCGACGAGCACAAAGCGCTTGCCTTCGAGTTCCATCGGCGCTTCGTAAAACCGGGCGGCTACGTGATCATGACCACACCGCGCGACCAGCTCCGCTCCCGCGCCTGGTACCATGTGATGGCCAACGAACTCAACTACGGGTATCGCGAGCTGATGGATGTGCGCCAGATGGGCCTCTACGCCACCGAAAACGGCTTCGATGTATTGCGCGCCGGCGTGATCAAGGCGCACAACGGTCTGATCTGCAAAGTGCGCGACACCGCCGCCGCGTGACCGGCGTGCGCGCCATCAGGTCGATGTCTGTTGCGGTGCGCCGCACGGCGCGCGTCGCGCTCCTCGGGCCGTCGCCGACTGGCGTGCGCGAGCTCTGGTATGCGCTGCACGGCTATGGTCAGCTTGCCGCCGCGTTCCTCGAGGGTCTTCGCGCGATGGATGACGGCACGCGGCTGATCGTCGCGCCGGAGGCGCTGTCGCGTTTTTACGACGGCGATGCGCAGGCCCGCCTGCACAAGAACGCGAGCGTCGGCGCGAGCTGGATGACCCGCGAGGATCGCGAATCCGAAATCGCCGACTATCTCGGTTATCTGGACACGCTGCACGAGACGATGCTCGGCGCCGTCGGCGGTGCGACACCGCCCTCGGTCACCGTGCTCGGCTTTTCGCAGGGCGGCGCGACGGCCGCGCGCTGGGTCGCGAGCGGGCGCGTGACGGCGGCGCGGCTCGTGGTGTGGGGATCGCAATTTCCGCCGGAACTCGATCTCGCCGATCCCGCCTCGCCGCTCAGGCGCGCGGAGACGACGGTCGTGATCGGAACGAAGGACATCTTTGCGACGCCGAAGATCGTTGCGAAGGAAACCGCGCGCCTCAGCGACGCCGGATTCCCTCATCGTTTCCTGACGTTCGAGGGCGGGCATCGCCTGGACGACGACACGCTCCGCGCGCTCTAGTGTCCCTTGAGCCTGTTGAGGTCGCGGCGGTCTTTTTTTGTCGGTCGCCCCTCACCCGCGACGATCACGGGCGCGGCGTGCTTGAGTTGCCAGTGGAGTTTCTCGCGCGCCGCGCGCGAGTCCGCTGTTTCGTCGAACAGCGACGCAGCCTGCGCCGCCGGCCCCCGGCGGTCGCTCAGCGCGCGCACGATGATGACGTGCTCGTACGGGCCGAGCCGTATGCGCACGCTGTCGCCAGGTTTGATGTCGCGCGACGGTTTCACACGCTCGCCGTTTACGGTTACCTTGCCGCCCTCGATCGCCGTCACGGCAATCGAGCGCGACTTGTAGAACCGTGCCGCCCATAGCCATTTGTCCACTCGGACCGCGCCAAGTCCTTCAGCCTGTTCCCGTCCCATGACTCATAATATGCGTGCGTCGCACGCCATCATCGCCGTCTTGCTTGCGGCCTGCACGTCCGCCGCGGACAAGCAAGCGAAGGCCGAGCAGGCGGCCCGCGTCGCGATCGCGGCCGAGTCGACGGTCGCTGCCGGCGCCGCCTCGCTCCCGTCAACGGGGAAGTGGGATGAGCCACACCTCGTCGAGCGCCTCGTGCGCGCGGGACTGGCGCCGCAGGCGAGGCCGGCCGAGAAGGCCGAGAAGTACTGGAAGGCGCCGCTGCTCGCGTATCAGGTCGGGTATGCGATGCTCCATGTGTACCTCTACCGCGACAGCCTCGCCCGAAAGGCCGTCGTCGCGACGCTCGACACGGTGCAAGCGGCGCCACCGGGGACTGTGGGGACTTACCCGCCGCGCCACATCCTGATCGTACAGAACAATCTCGCGGCCGTGCTGGTAGGAGGGAGTGACGCGCAGCAGGAGAGGGTCCGCCTCGCACTGGAGGCCGGCCTTCCCGCCGCATCACACCACTGAGTCGCCCGCATTGTGGCGCCACACGGCGGCCGTCGCTTTATTTGACCGTTCGGGCAGGCCGGCCCTGACCGCCCCTTTATTCGCCGAGGATCATATGCGTTCCATTCGTCCGCTTCGCGCCGCCGCTCGCGCGACGATCGCCATCATCGCGCTGGCTGCGCCAACGCAGGGCGCGCGCGCACAAGCGCTCCCGAGCGCGGTCTCGCTGCTCCAGAAGCACGACGCCGCCGTCGGCGGGCGCGCGGCGATGGAGAAGCACACGTCCATGCACGAGAGCGCCACCGCGACGATCGCCGCGGCGAACATGGTCGGCACGATTGAAACCTTCCATGCCAAGCCGAACCTCTTCCTTTCGAAGACCAGCTTGCCGCAAGGTGAAATTCTCTCCGGCTTCGACGGCAAGACGGCGTGGGCGACCGCGGCGGGCCAAGGCGCGCAGATCCTCGATTCGACCGCGACTGCCGCGCTGAAAGACCAGGCGAACTTCTTCAGCGAGTACTACGATCCGTCGCGCATCAAGTCGGCCGAAACCGTCGAGATCACCGATTTTGAGGGGCAGCGCTGCTACAAGGTGAAAGTCGTACACCAGGACGACACCGAAGCCATGGTGTATCTCGACTCCGCCACCGGACTCCGCGCCGGGCAGACGCTGACGCAAAAGATGAACGGACAAGAACTCCCGGTCACGCTCGTCATGAGCGACTACAAAGAGTTCGGCGGGGTGAAGCTGCCGATGAAGCGCGTCCAGAAGCTGCCGATGGCCGAGATCGTGATGCAGGTTCAGTCGGTCGAGTTCGACAAGGTCGATCCGTCGACGTTCGCGCTTCCGGACGCGGTGAAGGCGTTGATGAAGCCCTGAAGACCAAAGACCGAAGACCGAAGACCTAGGACCGTACCCCACCGCCGGAGTGACGATGCGCAGGACTCTTCTCGCCGCGGCGCTGGTCGCGTTCGCTGTGCCGCTTTTCGCCCAGCAGACGGCCACCATCGCGGCCCGCACCGCCGGACTCGATCGTCACGACGGGTTCATTCCGTTCTACCTGAACGACCGGACCGGCGCGATCTGGCTCGAGATTCCGCGCGATTCCACGCGCGCGCTCATGCTCGCGACGCTCGCCACCGGCCTCGGGTCGAATCCGATCGGGCTCGACCGCGGCTCAGGCGGCGATGAACAGGTCGCGCGCTTCGAGCGAAGCGGCGACAAGATGCTCGTGATATTCGAGAACACGCGCTACCGCTCGAGCGGCGGCGCGGATCACCTGCGCACCGTGCTCGAAGCGTTCCCGCCGAGCACGATCGCCGCGCTGCCGGTGATCGCGGAGGAGGGTGGGCGTATTTTGGTCGACGCGACGGACTTCGTCATGCACGACTGGAACGACGTCGCGGCCACGCTGCAGCGGAGCAACCAGGGCACGTACGCCGTCGCGCGCGATCGTTCGCACGTCTACAAGCCTTACACGAAGGCGTTCCCCGACAACACGGAAATTGACGTCGCGCTCACGTGGGCCACCTCCGGGCGCCCCGGCGGGATCGTCGCGTCCATCGCGCCCGACGGATCTGCGATCACATTGCGCCAGCACATCACGCTGATGCGGCTGCCGGACGACAACTACAAGCCGCGCATTGCCGATC
>JBOHTH010000095.1:0-5005 GCA_050733535.1 Gemmatimonadaceae bacterium
GCGCAGATGACCGACGACCAGCTGCGAAAGCAGCTCGCGGGTCGCCCGACGACCTACCTGCTCGGCCAGGTGGACGTGCTGCCGCTCGGCGGGTTCGACTCGTCGCCGTCTGCGATGGCGCAGGGACCTACGCGGCGCGCACGCGGCGAGGCGTTCGTGAAGTACATCACCGAGACGCTGGGCGCAAAACCAAACGCGATCATCGTGCCGGAATGCGGGCACAACGACCGGTGCATCTTCACGACCGATATCGTGTTCCCGGCAATCTTCCCGAAATAAGCGCTCAGCGCGTCATCATCACGCCGGTCGCCGGGTCGGCCTTCGCGAACTGCGCGCCGCCGGGATCGATGAAGCTGATCGCGCGTTTGCGGCCCATGACGATCTCGTCGGCACGCGCGTACTGCTGGGCGAGCGCGAGCTGGCCGTCGCGACGCTCCGGGAAAGTCGCGGCCGAAATCCGCACGGTGACGCTGCCGTCGCGCGGGTCCACCTGAGTCGCATTCTCGTACGCCTTGATCGTACGCGCCGCGTCGCCGGCCGACATCGGAATCGTGATCAGGTTCGGGAGCGCAACGCCGACGGGAATAGTACGGTCCCGAGTGAACAGATAGAAACCGATGGTAAACGCGGCAAGCACGCCGATCGCGCCCCAGCGTTTGGTGCGCGCGCGGCGCGCCATGCCGATGCGCGGATCTCCGGCCCCGACGGCCGCAGATCCGCGCGGCGTTCCGATGGTGCGCGAAAGACGCGGCGTGGTCCGGGACGCGCGCTCCGTGGGATACGGCGTATGGCAAAACGCGCACACCCGGAGGTTATTGCTTTCCTTGCCGCACTTTGGACATAGCATCTGCCCTAAGAATCGCCAGCGTGCAGGCCGCAGGCAACGGACCTATTTCGCGAACCAGTCGGCGACCTGTGCGTGCTGAGCGGACCAAGCGGCCCACACCGACTCCACCCACAGCCGAGCAGCGGCGTCGATCTCCTCGTCGGAACCGCTGACTGGCACGTCGAGCACAGTGCGTGCGGAAGCGAATGACGGCGGAGTCAGCCACGGAAACGCGCCCTTATGGCCCACCATGCGTGGCGGGCTGGGCGCCCGTCCCCGCACGAGGTACCCATACATGTTGACGAGGTGCAGCGCCACCGACTGGATCGCTTGCGGATTCGGCGTGCCGGGATGTTGCGCCGCGTACGCGTCGACGCACATGATGCGCGCCGTGATCAGCGACGGGCGAATGGCGAGGACGCCAAGCAGGTCGCCGTAGCGCTCCCAGCAACCGGGCGCCGACGTCATGTAGCGGTGGATCGGCCCGTCGATCCGCGGAAAGGCGGCGCCGCAGCCGACGCAGCGTTCGGTGTCGGACACGAGTGGATGCGTGGAGAGTGTGGGTGAACGGGTGGAACGTAATCCACGGCAGCGCGCTCACCAACGGGCGCCGTTGCGACCCTTGACCTGAACCACGGATCCATGTACTATATCGTTAGCCGATATATCACGGCACGCTATACACTGCGCTCGAGGACGACATGGTCAGGGCCAACGCAAAAACTCGCACGCCAGAGAGCGAACTCCCGCTCACGCCGCCAACGTTTCAGATCCTGCTCGCGCTCGTCGACGGAGAACATCACGGCTACGCGATCATGAAAGAGGTGGATGAACGCACGGGCGGTGCGGTGCGGCTCGGACCAGGCACTCTGTACGGATCGCTCAAACGGCTGCTCGAGGGCGGCCTCGTGGACGAGGTCGGCGAGCGGGCGGACCCTGCACTCGGCGATGAACGCCGCCGCTACTACCGGATCACGCCGTTTGGTCTCGCAGTCGCGCGCGCAGAGGCACGGCGGATGGACGCCGTCGTGCGCGCCGCGCGCAAGAAGAAACTCCTCGGCGTGAGGCCCGCATGAGCGCCGCGGAGCGAGCGTACCGGCTCGCAATGCACATGTATCCGCGCCGATTTCGCGCCGAGTTCGGGCGCGAGATGGTGCAGCATTTCAACGACGTGCGCCGCGACGCCGGCGCGCGACGCGTCCGGTTCTGGTTCTCGATCCTGTTCGACATCGCGCGAAGCGCACCAGAGCAACGGGTTCAGGACTGGCGGGCGAACTCGCGCGGCAACTTCCACTTCGAGGAGGGCATCATGAAGACGATGGCGATCCTGGCGATCCTGGTCGGTGTGTTGGAAGTGGTGAACTCGGCCGCCGAGGCCGTGGTGGGCGGCGTGATGCTCCACGGCGGATTCTCGCTCTTCGCGGGAGCCGTAGCCGCGGCGGCCGGAGGCTTGCTCATCGCCTCGGCCGTCGCATTGCTCCGCGGTACATCCGGAGCCACGGCGGCCTGAGCCGGGCCGTCGGCGCGATGCCGTTGTCAGGGCGTTCCGAGAGACTCAACGGCCTGCAGCGCGCGGCTTCCACGGGCTTCGGTGAGCGGCGCGACGCGCCACCGCCCATAGCAAACCGCAGCGGCAATCACGCCGACCAGGAACGGAAGGAGCGCGGAGACAAGCCCCATCACCATCGTGGTCAGCACGGTCGCGCCGATCATGATGATTACGAGCCCGCTTGCGGCGAGGGGCGTGAGGCCAGTCCGTATGCGGAGCGCGCCCGGCAGTACCAGTCCGAGTGCGCCCAGGATTTCCGCAGTCCCGATGAAGTGAAGGAACGCGCCGGAGAAGCCGAGGGGACCGGCCATCACTGCGATGGGCAATACGAACTTCATCGTGCCGGCAAAAAGAAAGAGGAGCGCGAGGAGGACCTGCGCGGTCCAGAGGATGGTGCTGACTTTGGTGCGGTTGGTGTTCGGCATTGTCGTCTCCTTTTTGGTCGCGTTGAAGCCGGCGTTCCTGCCCGACGGGCTCGGTCCATGAGCCGGCTCTACCAACACGTCGAACGACCGCGACCAAAATCGACAAGACGACAGTCAGCTGATCCAGGTGCCGAGGGCGAGCCCAAAAAACGCGAAGCAGGCGACGGCCGCTGAGCCGAGCCCGACGACGGCGGAGATGGCTCGGAGAACGCGAAGAGTGCGAACAAACCTGCCGCCCGCCCCGTCGGAACGCTCGGTCAGCTCGCGGTCCGTAAGCCCCCACGCGCCGAACGCCGCGAGCACGATGGCCGCGCTGAAAGGAGCGATCCAGACGCGGGGATGCCAAATCGCGAGCGCCAACGCGACGAGCAACCCGACGGCGACGTCGAGAATCAGGCGACCGTCGGACGCGGCACGGGCGCGAGCCACGAGAACGGCGGCAAGACTTTCGTTTGGAGAGAGGGCGCTGTTGACCATCTTCGGTCCTCCGGCGTAGCTGTCGTGATAATCTGACCTCTACGGCGCCTCGACGGTAACCGTCGCGACCCGCTCGCGGCGCGGCGGCTCCAGGCCATCAGTCCGGTCGCCGAGCCACGCCGCGGCGGCGGCCCGCGACATCAGCACCGGCGCCGGCAGCCCCGCGCGCGCGAGCACGGCAGTCACATCATCGATCTCCATGCTCGAGATCCACGGCTCGCCGAGGTCGGCCGCGACCGTGGCCAGCGACGGCCGCCCCGGTTCCTCAGGCCCGTGCGCCCCGCCGTACGTGAACACGCACTCGCTCCCGGCCGGCAGTCGCGCGACGAACGCGAACAGATCGGCGATGGCCTCGGCGGTGAGATAGACCAGCACGCCGAGGCATGACACGAAGGTCATGGCGACCGGGTCGAACCCGGCCCTCGCGAGTCCCGACTCGAGCGTATCGTGCTCGAAGTCGATCGGGGCGTAGGTCAGGTTCGGCGGCAGCGCGATGCCTGCCGCCTCAAGCCGCCGCCGTTTCGCCGCCTGACTCGACGGATGGTCCACCTCATAGATGCGCAGCCGGCTGGCCCACGTCGGCTGTCGGTACGCGAAGGTATCCAAACCGGCGCCGAGCACGACGAACTGCGTCACCCCGCGCGCGACCGCCTCGCGCAGACGCTCCTCCGCAAACCGGCTCCGCAACAGGACATGCGACCGGAGCGCCATCGACCGCGGCGCCCGGAATCGATCCGGATCGGCATGAATGCGCGCGATCAGTTCGGAGCCAAGCAGCGCGACGACGACGGTGTCGTCGAGCACCCGCGGTTCGCCGTCGATCAGCTGGTGGGCGGCCCGCAGCATCGCCACTCCGACCGCCGTCTTGCTCGCATTCCGTTCAGTCATGTGGCAATCCCTCTAAACCTTTTGCGGACATAGTTTGTCTATGGCTTAGGATCTCAGAGAGCCAGGCCTTGGGCATAAGCCCTCGAACTTCGCTCTTGGTTGCGTCACACTCCTCACTCCTCACTCCTCACATGCCACCCGCCAAGCGCGACCTCCTCCCCGGCACACTCGAAATGATGGTCCTCAAGACCCTCACCGCGCAGCCGATGCACGGCTACGGAATCGCCCTCCACATCCGGCGTCTCTCCAACGACGTGCTCCAGATCGAGGAGGGCTCGCTCTACCCCGCCCTCCAGCGCATGCGGCAGCGTGGCTGGATCAAGGCCGAGTGGAAGCAGACGCCGAACAATCAACGCGCACGCTACTACACGATCACCGCCGGTGGCAAGAAGCAGCTCGGTGAGCAGCATACCGGATTCGCCGCGCTCGTCGCGGCGATCGCCCTCGTCATGAAGCCCAGCTGAGAGGCATCCGATGAGAGAACTCTTCACGCGGTTCCTCGATCTCTTCCGGCGCGACCGCCTCGATGGCGAGCTCAGAGACGAGATCGCCTTTCACGAGCAGATGCTTGTGCGGGACGCGCAGGCCGGTGGCGCCAGCGCGACCGACGCACAGCACGCCGCGCACCGCCAGCTCGGCAACATCACTGGCGTGCGCGAACGTACCCGTGACGCCTGGACCTTCGCGTGGCTCGAGTCGCTGCAGCAGGATCTGCGCTATGCGTTTCGCGGACTTCGCCGCTCGCCGGGGTTCACGGCCGCCGCCGCGTGGCGGCCGGGTCTCGTCCTCGGTGTGCTGAACGCGGCCGTGCCCTTCACGCTCATTGCGTGGGGCGAGAAG
>JBOHTH010000096.1:0-4870 GCA_050733535.1 Gemmatimonadaceae bacterium
GCCAGCGCCGGGACGAACGCCAGGGTGAACCGCCGCGCCGGCCCGGCCACGAGCGACTGTCCGGCGCGCCTCGCTTTGCGGCCGATGGCGATCCCCGAAAGCGCACCCGCGACAACCGCCGCCGCGATCCACACCGCGAGAAAGCGGCGCGGGTGCTGACCGATCACGGCTGGCGATGCACCCAGTGAGGCGGCGAGGCCGACGACCCCCGCCCCGATTGTACCGGCGCCGGACACGCTCGTGAAAGCGCCGGCGTGCGCCATCGTGTCGCGGATGAAGCGAAGGTTGTCCTCAGCTCGGCTGTGCAGCGCAACTGGCTCCACAGCCTGCGCGGCGGGATCGCGTCGTGCGGGCATGAGTGGAGATTCGCGCGGGTGATCGCTGGAGTCAAGTGCTTTACGCGCTCAAGCGGAGTCAGCTTCGACACCGGAGGCAAGGGCGTGAGCCACTCAGCTTTGGGTGAGATGTTCCGGGATTGGGGTTTTTGGTCGTTGGCTATGGGAGGCAGGGAGCGTGGAACGTGTTCCACGGCCAAAAACCAATGACTCCAATCCCGCAACATCTCACCCGCAGCTCAGTCCACAGAACACCCATCGGCTTCGAAACCGACGCACTCCGATGCACTCACGGGCTGTGCCTCAGCGCACGATCGCCTTTCCCCGCACCTCGGTCGCCCCCACCCACGCCACCGACGGATACTCGCGCTCGATCCACTGGCGCAGCGCGAGCGGCATCGGGCGCTCCGCCGTTTCGCGCCGCGTGAGCACCACTACTCCGACATTCTTCTCGCGCAGCAAGCGTTCGACTGCACCGGTGGTCTGCCCCGCCGGATCCGAGAACGCCTCGAACAGCGTGCGAGTGGGATTCCGCATGCCTGTGAGAAAATAAATCTCGGGCGCGTCGTGCCATACGAACAGCCACTCGGATGTCGCACGCTTGAGGACCTCGGCGCGAATGCCGGCGTAGTGCGCCGAGTCATCCCGCGTCGCGAGGATCCCGCCGCGCGGCATGCCGAGTGGGACCATCACGTCACCCGTGCGCAGCGCCCTCGCTGGGAACTCCGACGACCCGCGAAGCTGGAACACAATCGCCATCACCGCGAATGCGACCGGGATCTCGCGCGGCATGCTCGGAAGCGCACACCAGAGCGCCGCTGCGCCGAGCATCAGCAGCGGCACGAAATAGAGGAAGTAGCCGACGAACGACATCGGCACTTGCACGAGGCTGCACACCGCCGCCGCGCTCACGAGGAAGAACACCGCCGACTGGCGTCCGGGCGGGATCGCCGCGCCGTGCGGCGGACGCACGAACCACCACACGGTGAGCAGCGCGACGCAGGGCGTCAGCGCGCGGAACGCGTACCATGTGGTCAGCACGGTGGAGGACCCATTGTAGTCCATCGCGATGAACAGCCCGACGCTCGCGGCGAGCGCCCATCGGTCTCCGCGCCGGAGCGGGCGCCGCACGAATGGCGCCGCGGCGAGCAGGATGGCGAAAGGGAGCACCGAGAGCCCCGCGCTTCGCAATCCCGGCAGCGGGTACGTCACCTGATCGAAACGCAACAGCGGGCGCACGAACAGTCCGCGCCATAGCGCCGCCATCGACCCGGACGCCACGTACGGTGCAACCCACACGGCAATCACGACCGCCGCGCCCGCAATGAATGGCAGCACGAGCGCAGTCAGGTTCCGCAGGCGCTGCGTGTCCGTGGAGCCGTCGCTCTTCCATTCGCGCCACAGGAGCACGATGACCATCGCCAACGACGGAAAGAAAAACTGCGACAGCGTGTTCACGCGCGGATCGTACGCAATGAGGCTCAGCACTTCGCCGAGGAACGCTGCGAGGCCGACGGTGATCAGCCACGCATACCATCGCGACGCGCGCGGACGGGACGCATCGGGTGCAGGGGTGCGCGCCTGCGCCTCGAACACGCAGAACAGGAAGACCGCCGCCACGAGGTAGAGCCCGACGATCTTCACGGCAATGGACGCCCCCGCGGCGAGCCCAGCGGCGAGCATCCACCGGCGGGTGTGCCGGCGGGTGTGCCCGCGGATCGCGCGCAGCACGGCGGCGCTCGCGATCAGCGCCAGGAACAGGTTGTACCACGACGGAAGCGGACTCGGCGCAAGTGGAAGCGTCCAGAGCGACGCGCACCATGTCACCAGCGCCGCGCCCCACACCGGCAGGAAGCCACGAGCCGCGTCGAACATCGCGACGAGGCCCGCGAGCCAGGCGACAAACAACACGATGCGCAGCGACGAGAGGCGCACGCCGAGCACGCGAAACGCGCCGGCGTTCAGCCAGTCGAGGCCGCCGGACCAGAGTGCGTCGAAATCACGGTGCGGAAGTTCGCCGCGCAGCACGCGTTCCGCGCTTTGCGCGAGCACGCCGTCGTCCGCGGGGACGTTCCAGCCGGCGAAGAGGGTGTGACTGGCGTGGTACGACGCCAGGGCAAGCACGCAAGCGAGCGCCAGATATACCGGCGCCCGCTCGCGCACGGAACTATGCAGTCGCCGTCTCCTGCGCGCAGTACTTGTCGAACGCCGCCGTCATGTCCGCGGCGATTGCGTCCGCCGACCGCCCCTCGATCTGGTGGCGCTCGATCATGGACACGAGCCGGCCGTCCTTGAACATCGCGATCGACGGCGAGCTCGGCGGATACCCAGTGATGTACGACCGCGCCTGACGCGTGGCGTCGGCGTCCTGTCCCGAGAACACCGTATACAGGTGGTCGGGACGCGCCCGGTTGCCGAGGGCGATCTCGACGGCAGGACGCGCGTTGCGCGCGGCGCAGCCGCACATCGAGTTCACGACGACAAGCGTCGTCCCTTTCTGGTCTTTCAGCTTGGCGTCGACTTCCGCGCCGGTGCGCAGCTCCTCGATACCGAGCCGCGTCAGTTCCTGGCGCATGGGGGTGATGAAGCGTTCGTCGTACATCATTTCGGTATGCTCCTACTCGTCTCGCGCGAGCGTCAGAATGGCTGCCTGCGGCACGACCAGATAGCGTTCGTTCTCAAACGTGATCTCGACCGCCGCCTTCCGGAAAAACAGCGCGTAGTCACCGACCCGCGCCTGCATTGGAACATAACGGGTATCCTTGCTGGCCGAGATCTTCCACGGCTCTTCGAGGTGATCCTCGACGACCGGCAGCGGCTGGCCCGGCCCCGTGGCAATGACTGTCCCGCCCTGCACAGCCTGGCTGTCCGCCGCCGTGGCGGGAAGATACAGCCCGACCTTCGTGCGCTCTTCGCCCTCCTCGGTGCGGATCAGCACGCGATCGCCGACCACGAGCAGCTGTTTCTTCCCTTTCTTCATGCGTCGTCCTCCTTCGCGTGTGTCGAATCCTCTGCGGTGTCGTGCACCGCTTCCTGTTCATTCGTCGCTCGCTGGATGCGCGCGGCCATGGACGTTCGCTGCTCCGCCACGAGCAGCAGCCTGCGAATGATTGCAACCACCACGGCCAGCACCATCACGAACAGGATGATGCCGACGAGCCGCCAGATGAGCGTGCGCACGCTGGTCGCGAACCAGTCGGAGAGCTCCGCGCGTTCCGCGCCCAGCGGCTCGAGTCCGACGGTCGTGAGCGCGAAGCTCATGATGATCTCCGTCCCCGACTCGAGGAGCGCAAACGCCGGCGCGCGCCACACCCAGCTGCGGAGCGTGTAGTTCCCCAGGTGGATGGCGACCATGAGGAAGAGGAAGATCTGGGCAATGAGAAATGTCCCGCCGACCCACACCCAGCTGTCCGGCGCCCCGTGCGTGAGGACGTACGCGCGCCAGAGGCGCAGCGGCACGCCGGTCAGCAGCGCCATGTACGGCAGCGAGAGCGACGCATGCCTGAGCGGGTGCAGCTGCTCGAGCTTCCAGGCGATGGTCTTTCTGGGGAAGAACTCGGCGGTCATCGCATCCGTCCCCCGATCCACGCCAAGCTCTCCACCTCGTGGGCGCGCCAATACGCCCAGTCGTGTTTTCCAGGCCACTCGTGATATACGATCGGGACGCCGAGCTCCGCGACCTTCGCCTTGAACGCGCGGCTCTCGTTCACAAGGCCGTCCTCCGTGCCGCAGTCGGCAAAGAGCCCCGGCACTGCGCTCCTTCCCTTTGCGGCGACGAGGCGCTCGAGGCGGCGGCCGGGATCGCGCGACCACCATGCCGCCGTGTCGCGTCCGAATGCGGGCGAAATCGACGGCCAGAAAGTCGCGCCCCACCACTGTTCGAGCTCGGCGGCGCTCGCAGCCCATTTCGGGTGACCGTCGAACGGCATGGGCCCGACGTAGAGCGGCGCGAGCACTCCCGAGTGCGATGCGGCCGCGGACCAGACAGCGGGATACTCGAAGGCCAGCGCCATCGCACCGTACCCGCCCATCGAGAGGCCGGCGATTGCGCGGTGCGCGCGGTCGGCGCGCGTGCGGAAGGTCTTGTCCGTGAACTGCACGACGTCGCGGGCGATGTAGTCGTCGTAGTGCTCCCACGGCACGCAGTACGTCGCGACCGGCTCGCGCGCCGGCGCTGTCTTGCGGCAGGCGTCGTAGGTGACGAGCGAATTCCATGTGGTGTACCACCCATCGTCGCCGTCGGGCATGACGACGATCATCTCCGTGCCGCCCGCCGCGACGAGCGAATCCATCACCTCGTTGAGGTGACCGCTCGCAGTCCAGTCGACTTCGCTGCCGAACAGGCCGTGCAGGTAGTACGCCACGGGATAGCGCCGCGATGGCGACGCGGAATACGACGGCGGGAGGTAGACCACAATGGCTTTCCTGGTGCCGAGCGACTGCGACCAGAGCGTATCGGTGAGCACCGTGCCGTGCGCGGCATTCACAGCCGGCGGCACTGCCCGCGCGCGCGCTGCCGGCCCGATGTGCGGGCC
>JBOHTH010000097.1:0-9282 GCA_050733535.1 Gemmatimonadaceae bacterium
TCCCCACCCCGCTTCTCGCATCAGCCGGAGAGTCCCGCCTCTCGCATCCCCGCCCTTGCCCCAATCATTAGTTTTCACCCGCCAGTATTTACCTCCCCAGCGAACAACCGACGCTGCATAAGCGCCGATCAGGAGCCTCCAGACAGTGTCCAAGTCCATTCCCCAGCCCGATTCGTTCGTCTCGCGCCACATCGGGCCGTCTGATGCCGACATCACCGCGATGCTCGCCGCGCTCGGCTACCCCACGCTCGATGCGTTCGTCGATGCGGTGATCCCGTCGAGCATTCGCTTTCGCGGTGCGCTTGACGTACCGGCCGAACGCTCCGAGCAGGAAGCACTCGCGTCGTTCAAGGCCGAGATGTCGGGAAATGAGGTCTGGCGTTCGTTCATCGGCACGGGATACTCCGGCACGCACACCCCGGCAGTCATCCAGCGGAACATCCTGGAGAACCCCGGCTGGTATACCGCCTACACGCCGTATCAGGCCGAGATCGCGCAGGGGCGCCTCGAGGCGCTGCTGAACTACCAGACGATGGTGAGCGACCTGACCGCGCTGCCGATTGCCAACGCGTCGCTGCTCGACGAAGGCACCGCGGCCGCCGAAGCCGTCACGATGGCGCATGGCATTGCGGGCGACGGAAAGGACACGGTGCTGATCGATTCCGATCTCCATCCGCAGACGATCGACGTCGTGAGCGCGCGCGCGGTTGCGCGCGGCATGACGGTGATTGTCGGCGAGGCGGCGAAGTTCAATGTCGACGCATCGGTTTGCGCGGTCGTCATCCAGTATCCCGCGTCCGACGGCGCCGTGCGCGATCACCGCTCGCTTGCGGCGACGGCGCACGCGGCGGGCGCACTGACGATCGTGGCGACCGACCTGCTCGCGCTCACCCTGCTCGCACCGCCGGGCGAATGGGGCGCGGACATTGCCGTCGGAAACTCGCAGCGCTTCGGCGTGCCGTTCGGTTACGGCGGCCCGCACGCCGCATTTTTCGCCACGAAGGACGAATACAAACGGCACATTCCGGGGCGCCTGATCGGCGTCTCGCGCGACAGCCACGGCAAGCCGGCGCTGCGGATGGCGCTCCAGACGCGCGAGCAGCACATTCGCCGCGAGAAAGCAACGAGCAACGTCTGCACCGCACAGGTGCTGCTCGCCGTGATCGCGGGGATGTACGCCGTGTGGCACGGCCCTGACGGCCTCACGCGCATCGCCACGCGCGTGCACCATCGCACGGAGACGCTCGCGGCCGGCCTGCGCAAGCTCGGATACGTCGTGCGCGAGGACGTGTTCTTCGACACGATTCGCGTCGCCGCGGGGAAATCCGGCAAGACGCCGGGCGCGATCCGCACGGCCGCCGAAAAACGCAAGATCAACCTGCGCTACTTCGACGGCGGCGACATCGGCGTCTCGCTCTACGAGGTCACGACCGTTGCCGACGTGGACGACTTGCTGGCCGTGTTCAACGGCGGCGCTTCGCCTGCCTTTGACTATGCGGCACTTTCGACGGCCGTGGACGCCCGCTACGACGAGCGGTTCGCGCGCACGAGCGCATTCTGCACGCATCCGGTGTTCAGCCGGCACCATTCGGAAACCGAGATGCAGCGCTACATGCGGACGCTCGAGTCGCGCGACCTCTCGCTCACGCATTCGATGATCGCCCTCGGCAGCTGCACGATGAAGCTGAACGCGGCAGCCGAGATGTTCCCGGTCACCTGGCCCGAGGTCGGCGGCATACATCCCCTGGCGCCGGTCGCGCAGGCCAAGGGGTACGCCTCGATGTTTGCGAGGCTCGAAGCAGCGCTCGCGAGCATCACCGGGTTCGCGGCGGTTTCGCTCCAGCCCAACGCCGGATCGCAGGGCGAATATGCTGGCCTGCTCGTGATCCGCGCGTACCACCACTCGCGTGGGGACCATCATCGTACGGTCTGCCTGATTCCGCAGTCCGCGCACGGCACCAATCCGGCGAGCGCCGTGATGGCGGGGATGCAGGTGGTCGTCGTGAAGACGGACGCGAGCGGCAACATCGACGTCGGCGACCTCAAGGCGAAGGCCGCCGAGCACTCGAAGAATCTCGCGGCGCTGATGGTCACCTATCCGAGCACGCACGGCGTGTTCGAAGAGTCGATCAAGAATGTGTGCGCCACGATCCATGAACACGGCGGTCAGGTGTACCTCGACGGCGCGAACATGAACGCAATGGTCGGGCTGTGCCGGCCGGGTGACATCGGCGGCGACGTCTGCCACCTGAACCTCCACAAGACATTCTGCATTCCGCACGGCGGCGGCGGCCCGGGCATGGGACCGATCGGCGTCGCGAAGCATCTCGCGCCATTCCTGCCGGGGAACGCGGTGATCAAGACCGGCGGCGAGCATGCGATCGGCGGCGTCAGCGCCGCCCCGTGGGGCAGCGCGAGCATCCTGCCGATCTCGATGATGTACATCGACATGATGGGCTCGGGCGGCCTCGTGCGCGCGACGAAGATCGCGATCCTGAACGCGAACTACATGGCGCACCGGCTCGCACCGCATTACCCGGTGCTGTACCGCGGCGCGAACGGGCGCGTGGCGCATGAGTGCATCATCGATCCGCGCGGCTTGAAAGCGGAGTCCGGCGTGGAGGTCGAGGACATCGCCAAGCGCCTCATGGACTACGGATTCCACGCGCCGACGGTCTCGTTCCCCGTCGCGGGTACGCTGATGATCGAGCCGACCGAGAGCGAGCCGAAGAGCGAGCTTGACCGGTTCTGCGACGCGCTCATCGCGATCCGCGGCGAGATCGACGACGTCACGAAGGGCGTGCTCCCGAGGGAAGACAACCCGCTGAAGCACGCACCGCACACGCTGGAGTCAGTGGTGTCGGACGCCTGGACGCACGCATATCCGCGCGAACGGGCGGCATTTCCGCTGGCGTGGGTGCGGGAGAGGAAGTTCTGGCCGGCAGTGGGGAGGGTGGAGTCGGCATACGGCGACCGGAACCTGGTGTGCTCGTGCCCGCCGATTGAGGAGTACGCTGCGCAGGGCTGACCCAAAAAACAAACAGCGAGTTAACTGGTTTCTTGTTGGTTGGTTAACTGAAGTAAAAAGATTGGCCCGGGCTTGGATCCGCGAACTGCGGTCTGCGCCCGGGCCAATTTTCTACCTCAGTTAACTAACCAACAAGAAACGGATTAACTCGCCGTTTGCGTCACTTGCCAGCCAGCTGTTTCGTGTACGCCGCGGCATCCAGGAGCGCGCCAACCGCCGCCGCATCCGCCTTCAGCTTGATCATCCAGCCATCGCCGTACGGATCGGTATTCACAAGCGCGGGTTCGCCGTCGATCCGCGAGTTCACCTCGACGACCTCGCCTGCCACCGGGCAGAACAGCTCGCTCACGGCCTTCACGGCCTCGATCGTTCCGAAAGTCGCGTGCGCGGCGAACTTCGCGCCCTTCTTGGGGAGTTCGAGGTACACGATGTCGCCGAGCTCGCCCTGCGCGTAGTCGGTGATGCCGATCGCATACACGCCTGTGGTGGAGGTGGCCTTCACGTACTCGTGGTCGGTGGTGTAGCGGAGGTCGGCGGGGATGGACGACATGGCTGAGGCGATGCGGAGTGCGGAGGAGGAAGGCGGGAGGCGGAACGTGAAACGTAGGGCGCGCCACCGGCTTTCTCAAGCTAGCCCGGAAACGACTCACGACGAGTTGACTGGTTTCTTGTTGGTTAGTTAACGGAGGTACAAAGAATTGTCCCGCGCGAATGATTGCACCTCTGTTAACCAACCAACAAGAAACGTGTCAACTCGCTTTTCGCCGTCTAAATTACCGCGAAAGGTGCTCGCGCTCGACTGCACGCCACATGTCCTGGACACGCGTCGCCAGCAGCTCAAGCGTCCCGTCGTTATCGATCACATAGTCTGACCGCGCGCGCTTCTCCTCTGAGGGCATCTGCGCATCGATCATCGCGGTCGCCTCCGCGCGGTCAAGCTTGCGGTCGCGCATGAGGCGGGCGAGCCGCAGGTCGCGCGGCGCATCAACGAGGACGATGACATCCATTCGCGCGCTCAGCCCTGCCTCGAACAGCAGCGGAATGTCACAGACCTGAACGCGGTCGCCGCGTTCGCGCGCGGCGGCGAGCAGCGCGTTCCGCCGCGCCTCGACCAGCGGATGCACGATCGCGTCGAGCGCGGCACGTGCAGTGGCGTCGTTGAACACGATGTGCCGGAGCGCTGCGCGGTCGAGCGAGCCGCCGGCGTCGCGCATGCCGGCCCCCCAGCGCGCGACGATCGCCGCGAGGGCCGGAGAGCCCGGCGCGGTCGCCTCACGCGCGAGAAGATCGGCGTCGATGACGGGGATCCCGCGCTCGCCGAGCAGGCGCGCGACGGTGGATTTTCCGCTGGCAATATTTCCGGTGAGCCCTGCCACGAGCATCGCGACACTCCGCTGCGCGCTTGCGCGCCGACCGCGTTACGTTACGTGCGCCTTCTGCGTCGCCAATGGAAGCTTCGGCTTCTGCATCTCACACGTACCGCATTCTAGTCGCCCACTCCGCGTCAACCAACATCCCGCCCGCCATATGGTGAACCGCCTCCACGACAGAGCCCGCAACGGATGGACCATGATCGAGGTGGCCGTCGTGGTCGGACTCGTCGCGATCCTCGCGGCGATCGCACTCCCGAACATCGACTTCGCGCGGTACCGCATGGATGCCAACGCGCGCACCGTGCAGAACCAGTTCATCGCGCAGCAGCTGACGGCGATCCAGAAGAACATGCCGGTGATCGTGACGATCGTCTACGATCAGGGGCATCTGACCATCACCGAGGACGCCAACTCGAACGGCGTCGCCGATGCCAGCGAGTACACCTACAACCGGTCGCTCGTCGAGGGCGCACAGTTCATCACGCCGCCGGTCTCGATCGACAGCGCGACGCCCTACTACGCCACGGGCCCCGGGCTCACGTATCTCAACCAGACGTACTTGTATCCGACGGTCACGTTCTATCCCAACGGGTCGACGAGCGGTGATGTCGTGATCTATATCGGCAGCACATCCCATCGGCTCACGGATATGAGAGCGCTGCAGATCACGGGGGCGACGTCGAAGGTGAAGTTCTACCGGATGATGTCCGACGGTACATGGCATCTGGCCGACATGTGAGCTCACAGCGCTGAGCTCTGAGACAACGGCATAACTGTCAGACGGGACCCGTCAGACAACTGACACTGTCAGAAACCCGCAGTTCTGATAGTTGCATTTGTCTGATAGTTCCCGTCTGAAAGTTATGCCGTTTAAGTCTAGCCTGTCCGCCCGACTGACTTGAGGAATGCGTCCACCACGAATGCCGCACCGCCCTTCGCCCTGATCTCCTGCGGCGACGCGCCAAGATAGCGCTGGCATGTATTGCGGAACGCGCCCCCCGAGGGGAAGTCGAGGATCCGCGCGACGCTGTCGGCACTCCGGTTGCGGTCTTCGAGCATCTGTGCCGCCACAACGAGCCGGCCCCAGCTGATCAGCTTCTGCGGCGGCGGGAAATGATCGTGCGCCAGCTTCGCGACGAGCGTGCGTCGCGAGGTCGCAAGGATGTCCGCAAGGCGGTGCGACGTGAGGCGCATATGCGCGCGCGTGACCGCGACCAGCACGGCGTCGCGGACCAGCGGCTGCAGCGAGCCCAGCCGGTGCCGGATCAGGCCGGCCACGCCGCTGGCCTCGGCCTGCTCGATCACGCTGCGCAGCTGGAGCGGCGAGTCGTCCTGGTCCACGATCACCAGGCCGTCGATGCCCGCACGCCCCGCGTCGAACAGGTCGCGCGCGCGGCTCGGCGCGACCGTCACGTACGCCACGAGCGTGACGCGCGCAAAGCGCAACTTCAGCTGGCGGACGCGCTCGAAGTTGGCCTTGCCGTCGGTGAACAGGTCGATCACCGCGAGGTGGACGGCTTCATCCTCGCACGCGCTGAGCATGTCATCCCAGTCCTTGCACGGAATGACCGAGTGTTGCCCGCGCACGGCCTGGACGACGCGCTGCAGGCAGTTCTCATCAGGCAGGAGTGTCGCGACAATCCCCATCGAGCGGTGACTCCTCTCACAGACAAGTGATAGTCCAGCGGATATATCTTGTGTCGGTTACTCTGGAAGCTTAGCACGAAAAACATACAATAACCATCACTTTGTGATAGTTTTGGCTCGCAATGTGACAAGTTGGTGGCCCGGGGGTGCTGGCGCGCCGTCCCAGTCGTCTCAAGACTACAGGGGCGAAGATTCGCTTCGTTCTGCGGGGGGCCGCTGGCGGCCTCCCGGCGAATGTCGCAGTGACGCGGCGTGTGTCGCCGCAATGCATGGGAGATGGTCGTGAAATCGAGCGCAGTCGGCGTAACGAAAGCCAAGAGACGCGGACTCACCCTCATCGAAATGGTGATGGTCGTCGTGATCATTGGCATCATGGCGAGAGTCGCCCTGCCGAGGTTCAACATCAATCGCTATCGCGCCGACGGCGCGGGGCGCCTGGCGTTGATCCTGTTGCAGGAGGCTCAGCGCAACGCGATCACGCGGCAGTCGAACGTGATCGTCAGCTTCGATTCGCTGCTGAACCGCTTCCGCGTCGTGCAGGACTACAACAACAACGACACGATCAACACGACCGACCAGGTGCAATACCGCAAGATGGCGGAGGGCGCGATCTTCGCGATGCCGAACTGGTCCTCGGCTGTCGGCGAGGACGGGACGGCACCGACTGCGGCGTTCTCGGGCACCGGGCTCTCGATGATCTCGGGGCTTCCGACCGTGATCTTCCGCCGCGACGGCTCCGCCAGCGGCGACGTGACCGTTTTCGTCACGACGCGCGCAGCCGTCTCCACCGAGTATCGCGAGATCGTCGTGACCGCTTCGACCGGGCGCGCCGACCTGTACAAATTCAACGGCACCGCCTGGATAAGGATGAACTGATGACGAACTCCGTGATGAAGGTTCAGGCGCGGGTGCGTCGCGGCATGACGCTCATCGAGGTCATGATCGCGATCGTCATCCTGAGCGGTGCGATGATCGGGCTGGCGAAGTTTGGCGGCAATTTCGAGCACATCACGGCGACCTCGGCCGACATGTCGCTCGCGAGCGACCTCGCCACGCAGCAGATCGAGCAGATCAAGGCATACCGCGTGTACTCCACGCTCGTCGCGACGTACAACAACGTGACCAACACGTACTCGTCGGACCCCGTCTACAAGGGGTTCACGCGCGTCACGAAGGCCACCCGCTGCTCGGGGTGCCCGTCCAGCACCAATGACTACATCACGGTGACCGTGACGGTCTCCGGCCGCAGTCTCGTCTCGCCAATTGCGAAGACCACCATCATCGCGGTCTTCTGACGCGGAGCCACCTCATGCACACACGCACTCCACGTACGCGCACGATGTCCCGGATTCCACGCGCCGGCTTCACCCTCATCGAAATGATGATGGCGGTGCTGCTGACGATGATGGTGTTCGCCATCACGATCCCGTTCTTCCGCTCGCAGACGACGGCGCTCGACGGCGGTGCGGGGCGGCTCGACGCGACCCAAAACGCCCATTACGCGCAGAGCGCGATCGACCGTGAGCTGCGCCTCGCGGGCGGCGCCACGGGGCAGCCGATCATCGTGCAGGCCGCGCCGTTCGCGATCACGTTCAACGTGGATCTCGTCACCACGCAGACGAACGACCCTGATGCCACGTATTTCAACCCGAACGCCGACCCGCTCGGAGTGGAAAGCTGGGATCCGGCGCGTGCCAAGGCGCTGCCGACCTCGGCGGTGACCTACCCGATAGTCCAGTACACCGACGGCAACGGGTTCCAGAGTCATGCCGAGACGATCTCGTACTTCCTGTATCTCGACGCGACCTCCGGGCGCAATGATCTCTACACGCTGTTCCGGCGGGTGAACGACCGCGACAGCACCATCGTCGCGCGGAACATGTGGATCCCGACGGACACGAACTATTTCTTCCAGTATTCGCGCACAGATTCCTCGGGAGCCATCATCAACATTCCGCAGGCGAACCTGCCGATCTACTGGAACTCCACCGGCGGCTGGGCCGACTCCATCCGTTTCGTCCAGATGCGCATTTCCGGTCTGTACCGTGACGTGCGGAAGGCGAAGGACATCACCCGCACCATCTACCACAGCACGCGCCTGCTCAACGCCGGCATGCTCAAGCAGAACACGTGCGGCGCCGCGCCGCTGGCGCCGGGCGCGGTGACGGCCACGCAAATGGACGCGGGGTCACCGAGCTTCAGCATCCTCCCCGCTCCGTGGACGACCACTGACACACTCCCGCTCGCCGAAGTGCAGGTGGTGTACAACGCGTCGCCCGAGGAAGCGGGCGGCGCAAAGGATGTCGCCACATATGTGATCCAGCGCGAGCTCCAGGGCAGCACGAACTGGGAGGTTCTCGGCAATCTCGTCGCGCGCGGATACGCCACGTATACGTGGGACGACTTCACGTTCCAGCCGGGCGATTGGATATACGGCGTCGTCGCCGTGGATTGTTCGCCGTCGTATTCGCCGGTTTCGCAGACGAGTTCCGCCGTCACCAACCCATAGTGAACGACATGGATTCCTACCAGTTCATCGGATCGGTTACACGAAACCGCCGCGGGTCGGCGTTGATTCTCGTGCTGATCATGACGCTCTCGCTCGCGGGACTCGCGATTTCAGCGATCTACCTTTCGTCGAGCGCGGGGCTGCTCTCGCGCTATTACGACCGTGAGCGCAACTATCGGTACGCGGCCGAAGCGGCGATCGCGCTCGGAAAGTCGCGCATCCAGGCGGGCGATACGTCGCTGCACATGCTCGACAGCGGCGCGCAGGCGCTGCTCAGCGCCGCATCGCTCAAGGACGCGAGCGGGGCGACCATCCCGCGCGTCCTCGTCAACCTGTACGGCGCCAACACTGGGGATACGGTCGGCATCTACGGCCAGTTCGTGACGCTGCTCGCGCAGGCCTACGACAGCGGCGGCACGCGCATGGTCCGGCGGCTCGATCTCACGGCTGAAAGTTTCTCGCGCTTCGCGATGTTCACCAACACCTTTTCTTCCGGGCTCGCGTACGGCCCGGGCGAGTTCATCCGCGGGCGTGCGCACAGCAACCAGGGCTGGTACTCGAGCGGCGGTCCCCAGTACTTCGACACGGTTTCCGCGCACACCACGGTCAATGGAACCGCGACGTACGCGTACACGCCGATCTCCGGCGCGCCGCTGATCGCGATGCCGACGATCGCGAAGCTTGCGGCGCTGACGACGTACGCATCCAACGCGCATCTCCAGTTC
>JBOHTH010000098.1:0-6867 GCA_050733535.1 Gemmatimonadaceae bacterium
TCTGCACACCGGGCGCCAGCCGCTCCAGGCAGGAAGCCAGCGATGTCGGTCGCTGCCGCGTGGGAATGACGACTGAAATTCGCGTGGCCGTCGGGCTCACGGGACCAGCCTGAATCCTCCGATCCCCACTGAGACGCGCACGAATCCACCGACCGGTCCCGCGTCAGGCGCGCCGACGACGTCCTTTCCTTCATACGTCCACGAGGTGCGGTGCGGCGAAATCGTCGTGCCGACGCGCAGGCCGAACGTCACGCCCATATGCGACTGCCTCGTGCGAAGCATCAGGTAGTCGACGCCGAGCGCGGGCTGGAACACCGTGTACGATCCGGTGAGCACACTGGAGAAACCCGGGCTCGTCAGGATGTCGTCGAACAACGGATCGGTGGCCGTGCCGACGGGCGTGCCGCCATTGCGGTCGCTGACGGTGATCTTCGTCGTTCCCATTCCGGCGCCGACCAGTGCCATGATGTTGAAATGCCACGTCGTGTAAAACGCGTAGCCGACCGTGCCCATCCAGTAATGGCTGCTCATCTTGTTCGTGCGGCCTGCGTCCGTGGACTCGAAGCCGAAATCCGCGTCGTGGTATTCGGCGCCGAACAGCGCTCGGCCAAACGGAACGTATCCGCCGCCGCCGATGGAAAAACCGTGGCCGGCAATGGCGTCGTAATCGGTCGCCGCGAATCGCGCGTTGAGCGCGTCGACATCCGAGAACGCGTTGCCGAGCGCGATGTAGACGTTCGTGAACGGCGGGACGGGCGGGTCGACCGGAATGTCCTGCGCGCGCGCCGCGGCGGCGGAGAGCGCGAGGAGTGCGGCGGCTGCGGCGATCCGATGGCTGCGGTGCATGCAGGCAATGTAGCGCCGATCGGGTGGGTGCAGTAAGAGAGGTGAGTATGAGTGGGAGGGATGAGTTGGAGCACGCGCAGTGGGAGTTTGAGCGGCGAGAGTGAGCCAAAGTGGGAAGCAGGTGGGAGTGGGAGCCCTCGCTCTCGCACTCATACCTCAACTCCCACTTAGTCTGACTCTCGCCGCTCAAACTCCCACTGAGCGTGCTCCAACTCTTCCCTCCGACTCATACTCACCTCTCCCACTATTCCGCTAGATTAGCGGTATGCCCCTGATCTCCTTTGACAAGCTCCCGGACGACGCCCGCGTCTGGATTTTCGGCGCCGCGGCGCCGGTTGACGACATCGATTCGGTCAAACTGCTCGCCGCAGTAGACGGATTCCTCGCGCAGTGGAAGGCCCACGGCCACCCGCTGACCGCTGCCCGTGAGTGGCGCGACGAGCGCTTTCTGGTGATCGGCGTGGACCAGCATACCGAGGGCGCATCGGGCTGTTCGATTGACGGATTATTCCGCACGCTGCAGGATCTCGAGCAGGCCGTGGGATCCTCGCTCGTGGGCGGCGGGCAGATATTCTTTCGTGGGCCCGGCGATCTTGTCTGTGCGCTCCCGCGCGAAGATTTCGAGGCGCTCTCACGCCGCGGCGGTGCCGACGGCGCAACGCCCGTCTTCGACACGACCATAACCACCGCCGGGGATTACCGCACGCGCTTCGAGCGCCCCGCGGCCGACAGCTGGCACAAATCGCTCCTCGCGGCGCGCTGAACGCCGGCGCCGCGCCCGCTATCTGAAGAGGAACCCGCCGCGTTGCGGGCCGTCCGCTGATCCCTCGCGGGCGAGCGTCCAGCGGTGGTCTTCGAGATACGCGCGCGCGCCGTCGTCCCAGTCCCAGTCCTGCCGCTCGATGCCGTCCATCGTGACCTCGAACGGGCAGAGCTGGGCGAGCATCTCGACCTCGTCGTATGTGCGCCGGTCGTAGAACGCGGTTCGCAGCGTGTACTGTCCCTTGTACGCCCGGAAGGACGGCACATCGAACCTCAGGGTGTACCGCCCCGCCTCATGCCGGAACCGCGCGTCGCGGTCGAAGCACCAGAGCTGGCACACAGGACGCTCGTCGGCGTCCACGACCTCAAACGAAAAAGTCAGCGCGCTCGCCGGCTCCGGTACGTCGAGCACGAACTCGAACGCAATCGCCTGCCCGCAGCGCTGAACGCCGCCCGGATCCGACGTCACCACGTGCGCCGCGGCGACGTGGTTCCCCTTGGTGCCGGGCGCCGCGCCGTACGCGCCCGCCGCTGCATGTGCGCCCTGCATCGCGCGGTAGTGCGCGATTCCTTCAACAGTCGATCCGTCGAACACGCACGCGCCGCGGTCCAGCACCAGCGTGCGCCGCGTGAGCGCAGCGATCGCCTGCATGTTGTGGCTCACGAACAGCACGGTGCGTCCGGCGTGCGCGACTTCTTCCATTTTGCCGAGGCATTTCCGCTGGAACTCGCTGTCGCCAACCGCGAGCACTTCGTCAACGATCAGAATCTCGGGCTCGAGGTGCGCCGCGACTGCAAACGCGAGCCGCACGTACATCCCGCTGCTGTAGTGCTTCACCGGCGTGTCGAGAAAACGCTCGACTTCGGCGAAGTCGACTATTTCGTCAAAACGCTCCGCTACCTCTCGGCGTCGCATGCCGAGAATCGTGCCGTTGAGGTACACGTTCTCGCGGCCGGTGAGCTCGGGATGAAATCCGGTGCCCACCTCGAGCAGCGCGCCGACGCGGCCGTACATGAGAATCTCGCCCGTCGTCGGCTCGGTGATGCGCGAGAGCAGCTTGAGCAGCGTGCTCTTGCCGGCGCCGTTGCGGCCGATGATCCCGACGAGATCGCCGCGCGCGACGTCGAACGAACAATCCTTCAGCGCCCAGAGTGTCTCGCGGTCGTCGCGCGCGAACGGATGGCGCACGGCCTGCACGAAACGTTCCGCGAGCGTCGTCGCCTGCGCGAGATGGCCGATGCGATAGCTCTTGGAGACGCCACGGACCGCGATCGCGGGCTCAGATGACATCGGCGAAGCCGCGTTCCATCCGGCGGAATACAATGACACCGGCAGCCACCGCGATCGCGGCGACGAGCGCCGACCACGCCACGGCGCTCGCCGTCGGCGGATCAGTGCCGAGCATCGACCAGCGCAGCCCTTCGATCACCGCGACAAGCGGATTCATGTAATACAGCGCATGCCACCGCTCCGGCACGCGCGACGCGGCATACGCCACCGGGCTCGCGTAGAGCAGAAGCTGCACCATCACGGGGAGCACGTACTGCACGTCGCGATACTTGACCGTAAGTGCCGCCGCGACCAGACCCACACCGAACGCACCGGCGCCGAGCAAGAGAAGCCAGAAGGGAAGCGTGAGGAGCGCGGCCGTCGGTGCCACGTGATAGATGGCGAGGAGCACCGCAAACATCCCGAGCGACACGGCGAAATCCACGAGCGCCGCGGGGATCACCGAGAGCGGCAGGATCAGTCGCGGGAAATACACGCGCGACACGAGATTCGCGTTCCCAACGAGACACGCCGACGCGCGCGTGAGCACACCGCTGAACAGGTTCCACCCGGTGAGCGCCGCGAACGTGAACACGAGGTACGGTTTGCCGTCACTCGACAGGTGGGCGACAGTGCCGAACACGAACGTGAAGATCCCCGCCGCGATCAGCGGCTGCAGCACGACCCATACCACACCGAGCGCGGTCTGCCGGTAGCGCAGCCTGAGGTCGCGGTCGGCGAACGTGAACAAGAGGTCCCGCGCCTGCCAGGTCTCCGCGAGCTCGCGCGCGATGTTGCGGTGACCCGGAGCGAGGCGGAGCGGCGCCGCGGATGTCACGCGGGCTCGCCGCCCTCGAGTTCGCGGACGAGCAGCGCGTGCGCGTCCGCGATGATCGCGCGCACTTTATCACGCAGCGCGCCGATGTCGTCGAGCGAAAGTCCCTTCGTTTCCACCGGCTCGAGCACCTTCACCCGCGCATGCGCCTTTTGAAAACGAAAGCTCCCTTTCGCCATCGCGCGCCGGGTGCCCGCGACCACCAATGGCAGGATCGGCGCGCCGGTTTCGATCGCGACACGGAACGCGCCATCCTTGAACGGCAGCATCCCGTGACCCCGCGACCGCGTGCCCTCGGGGAAAATCATCACGCTCACACGTTTCGCGATCCGGTCGCGCGCCGCTGCGAGCGCCTGAATCGCACTCGTGCGTTCGCCGCGTACGACGCGGATGTCGCCCGCCATCCGCATCATCCATCCCATGAACGGAATGTTGAACATCGTTTCCTTCGACATCCACTTCATCTCCCACGGCAAGTGCGAGATGAGGAAGATGTCGGCGTACGATTCGTGGTTGCTCACAGCGACGTACGGCCGCCGGGGATCGTGGATCGCGCGGCCGGCCGTCTCAAAATGCCAGAGCGGGTTGAGCTTGACGGTGAACACGGCGATCAGCCGGAACATCCGGCCGGCCGCATAGCGGCCCCTGTCGAATGGCGCCGTGACGATCCAGACGATGGCGACCAGCGGCGTGCCGAGGATCACGGCGCTGACCACCATCACCCAAATCCATGCATTGAGCAGAAAGGACACGGAGAACGCCGCCCGCTATGCCCGCAGCCAGTCGGCCTGCCAGTTCTTCACTTCCTTCTTCACCGCCTCGGCGTCCGCGAGCTGTCCGTTCAGGCAGCGCTCGACGAGCCCCGGCAGTTCGGCATCGCTCGCAAACCGCAAACCGATCAGCTGACGCACACTCAGTTCGCCGATCCGCGCGGCGAGCCCGGCCGGCAGCAGTTCCTTCAGGCGCAGACGCATCTCGAGGCGAATCACGCGGTCCTGCACGTTGAGGGTTTGGGTCCGCGCACGCGCCACGACCAGCAGGATGCCGAGCGCGTACACGGCAAACCACCAGTTCCAGTAGCCTTCCGGATGGCGGATGGCGCGCACCACGGCGACGATGAAGCCGGCGACGACGATCAGTGCGCCGGCGAAATGCCAGAGCGGGTCGAACCGGCGGTGGTTCGCGAGATTCTGCGGTGCGGCGGAAGCCATGAGATCCTCGGTGCGAGTCGCGGGCAAGGGAACGGGACGAATCTGCGGCAATCAGTGCGCGGCGTCGAGCGCCCCGCGTGCTTCGCGCTTCAGCCGCGACACGAGCGCGTTGAGCCCAACTTCGCGCGCGCTGAGGCCGAGGCCGGACATCATCGTACTCACAAAGCCCGCCGGGATCGCGAGCGTCACCGACGGCGGCTGACCGTTCACCGCGGCGAGCGTGATGGAGAGGAACGCGGCGACGGTTGGCGACTGCCGCACATTGACGTCGGCCCAGTAGTGCATGCGTCCATCCTGCATTTCTGAAAACAGGTCGACGCGTGTCTGACATTCGTGCACCGTGTGCGACTCGCGATCGAGCACGGCGAGCCGTTCCGGCACGGGCTCCAGCCGTTTCGCGTATGCGACAAGTGCCTGCATCTTCTCGTCGCGCGCCATCGCGGAGAAACGCGCAAGGACCTGCGCGATCCCGGCGGGCAGCGGGGCGTCGGTGGGCGCCGGTTCCACTACTGCGCCAGCGTCAGCGGACGGGCGAGCGCGATCTGCTCGCGCTCGAGGCGCGCGTAGAACTCGAGCAGGATGGCCTGCCGCACATCGAGCGCCTGTGAGTACGGCCGCGGGATGAGGATCGCCGTCTCCACGTCGAATCCGCGCTGACCGGTTCCCATGAGGTTGCTGTACCCGAGCACCGCGCGATTGTCTTCGCCGACCACCGCGGCCATGATCGCCGGCACCCGCGCGAGCTGCGCGGATTTCGTGGCGGGATCGATCGTCACCGTGAACACCAGGCGGAGCGAATCGCGCCGCGAGAGGTTGCGCAGGCGGCTTTTCAGCAGGTCCGCGTTCGCGAACACCACCAGTTCGCCGTTCACGCTCCTCACGCGCGTGGACTTGAGGCCGACCCGTTCCACTCGCCCCTCGAATGTGTCGATCGCGATCGATTCGCCGACGACAAACGGCTTGTCGATCACGATCGAGAGCGCGGCGAAGAGATCGCCGAGGATGTTCTGGAGCGCGAGCGCGATCGCAATGCCGCCGATTCCCGCGGCCGTCAGGAGCCCGGTGACCTTGATTCCGAGGTTCTCCGCGCCGATGAGCAGCAGCGCGACCCAGACCAGGATTTTGGCGCCGATGCCAAGCGCGGAGAGCGTGGTGCGGTCGAGCTCGCCGTGCAATGTCGAGTAGTGCCCGAGCCACCAGCTGACGAGCCGTGTGCCGGACCGCGCCGCCTGCAGCACGCCGAACATCGTGGAGGTGATGATCAGCAGGCGTGGAATCGGTGGCGAGAAGCGGAGCCAGAGCCCCGCGTTGCATGCCACGATCACGACGACGAACAGCGTGCTCACGCTGCGCGCGATCTCGAGGAGCGCGTCGTCGAACAGCGTCGCGGTGCGCGCGGCGGTCGCACCGAGCCGCCGGACGGCGAAAGTGCGCAGCCCGAGGATCAGCGCGATCGTGAACGCCGCGCTGGCCGCGGCGACCGTCCAGTCCCGTAACGAGTTGCCGTAGAACGAGCGGTACAACCAGTCGTGGGCCGTCATCGGGTGGCTGTGGGGTGACGAATAGACGTTCCGCAGTGCGCAGTGTATCCACTGTGCCATTCCGCAGTGCGCAGTGGAACGACTATGCAGTGGAACGACTATGTATAATAGGGTCACCGCTCCATAGGAGTCGCCAATGCCCGGCCGCCGGACCAACGAACCGCCCCCCTCCGAAATCACCCCCGAACGCCACTACCTCGGCCGGCGGGAGTTTATCGCCGCCGCCGGTGCGCTCGGCGTCGGCGCAATTGCGGGCAGCATGTTCCCGGCGGTGGCATCAGCGCAACAGGAACCCAAAGCCGTCGGAAAGCCGTTCGGCCTGCAGCCGGACGACAAGCCGACCCCGTGGACCGACATCACCACGTACAACAACTTCTACGAGTTCGGCACGGACAAGACCGA
>JBOHTH010000099.1:0-2002 GCA_050733535.1 Gemmatimonadaceae bacterium
CATTCGTCCCGACCACGGCGCCGGCGATGTTCTCCTTCACGTACGCGTTCATGCCCTGGATGATCGCCACCACCGCGACGAGAAACGCGACCGAAACGATGATACCAAGCAGCGTGAAGAACGAGCGCAGCTTGTTCGCGCGGAGCTCGCCGAAGGCGATGCTCAGGAGGTCGCCGATGCGCATGGATGGAAGCTAAAACGGGCGGATCGTTCAGTGCGCGCTGAGCGATCCGCCCGTTTCCGCGAAATCCGCGATTAATTCCTTTTCTCTCAACTACAACCAAGGCGCCGGCGGCACGCCGCCGTCAGAGTCCGAGCTTTGCCGTGAAGGTTTCCTTCCGCTCGTCGGTAGAGATCAGCCCGTCGCGCAGGACCACCACACGGCGCGCGTGCGCCGCGATGTCCGGCTCGTGCGTGACCATGATGACCGTCTGGCCGGTGCTCGCGAGGTTCTCGAACACCTTCATGATCTCCTCGGAGGTCGTCGAGTCGAGGTTACCGGTCGGCTCGTCCGCGAGAAGAATGGCGGGACGGTTTACGAGCGCACGAGCGATCGCGACGCGCTGGCGCTGTCCGCCGGAGAGTTCGTTCGGCCGGTGCGTTGCGCGGTTGTCGAGCTGCACCTTGGTGAGCGCCTCCATCGCGCGCTCCTTGCGCTCGGCGGAGCCGATGCCGGCGTAGACGAGCGGAAGTTCGACGTTGTGCAGTGCGCTCGCGCGCGGCAGCAGGTTGAACGTCTGGAAGACGAAGCCGATTTCTTTGTTGCGGACGCGGGCAAGCTCGTCGTCCTTGAAGGTCGAGACGAGCTCGCCGCTCAGCCAGTATTCGCCGGCGTTCGGCGTGTCGAGGCAGCCGATCAGGTTCATGAACGTCGACTTGCCCGAGCCCGACGGTCCCATGATCGCGACGTATTCGTTGCGGCGGATGGCCAGGTCAACGCCGCGAAGCGCCCTGACGATTTCGCCGCCCATGTCGTATTCGCGCTTCAGCCCGCGCGTAACGATGACCCAGTCCTTCGTGGGCGTCGACCCTGCGGCGGTAACGACCGCCGCACGCTCCGCTGTGGTGCTGAGGCCTACTTCTTCGGTATGTGAACTCACGGCTTCGCGCTCCCGTTGGTCTTGGTCGTGTCCGCCGGCTTCATGTCACGCACGAGCGTGCCGTCCTTGAGGTCGCGGATTGCCTGGTATGTCCCGCCGACGATCTTCTCGCCGTCCTTCAAACCGGAGAGTACCTCGAAGTCTTTCTCTCCGGCAATCCCTACCTTTACGGGACGAAAGGTCACTTTGTTGTCCGTACCGACGATGAACACCCCTTCGACGTCCTTCTGACCGACGGTCTTGCCGTTCGACGTCTTGTTCCCGATGACCGGCGCCGAGTCCGTCTTCGGGACGGCCTCGTTCTGGCGCACGGTCAGCGCGATGATCGGAATCGAGAGCACCTGCTTGCGGGTGTCCGTAATGATCTTCGCCGTCGCGGAGAAATCCGGCTTGGTGTCCTTGGGCGGGTTCAGCAGGCGGATCGTGACCTGGTAGTCGATCGCCTGGTCGCCCGTCGCGGTGGTCGCGTTGGCCGCCTTCACGGAGCTGTTCGAGATCTCCACGACCTTGCCGAGGAACGTCGTGTCCGGGAACGCATCGAGCTGGATGACCGCCGAGTCGCCGACCGCGATGCGCGATACGTCGGTCTCGTCGACCTTCACCTTGGTCTCGAGCACGGTCATGTCGGAGATCGTCATCAGCGTGGCGGCGTCCTTGTTCAGCGTGCCCTGGATCGCCGTTTCACCGTTCTGGATGACCAGACTGGTGATCCGCCCGCTCATCGGCGCGCGGATCGTGGTCTTGTCGAGCAGCACCTTCGCGTTGTCGACGCCGGCGACCGCCTGCTCCGTGTTGTGCTTGGCCGCGTCGTAGAGCGCTGCGTTGACGTCCACCGCAGTCTTGAGCTGCTCCATCTGGTCGGCCGACACGAGGTTCGGATTGCTCTTCTGGATGTCGGACTG
>JBOHTH010000100.1:0-21613 GCA_050733535.1 Gemmatimonadaceae bacterium
CGAAGCATCTGCATGTGGTGGCTGCGCTCCCCAACGTGTTCCTCTCGAATACCAGCGGGCCCGGCGTGATCGGCGCGATGAAGCCGATGGATCTCGAGAGCGACGCTGCGGTGTTCGGCGCGAGCGATGTTGACGAGCTCTCGTGGAAGTCGCTGCTGGATGGGTTCGCATGCACCGAGTGTGGACGCTGCACGAGCGTGTGCCCCGCGAACATCACGGGCAAGCCGCTCAGTCCGCGGAAGATCGTCGTGAACGTGCGCGAGCGCCTCGAGGCGGAGGCGCGCGGCGAAACAGGGAAGAAACTCCTCGACGGGTATATCACCGAGGAAGAGCTCTGGAGCTGCACCACCTGCCGCGCGTGCGTGCAGGAGTGCCCGGTGAGCATCGACCAGCTCAGCGTGATTCTCGAACTGCGACGGAATCTCGTGCTCGGCGAGTCTCGCTTCCCCGAGGAGATCCTGCCGGCATTCGAGAGCATGGAGCAGCGCGGATCGCCGTGGGCGTTTGATCCGGGCGACCGCGCGAAGTGGGCGGCGGGAATGGACATCCCGACGATGGCTGAGATGGCCGAGCGGAACGAGAAGCCCGAAGTGCTCTACTGGGTCGGATGCATGGGAAGCTTCGACGATCGCTCGAAAAAGACGACCGTCGCGTTTGCACGGATCATGCAGGCGGCCGGTGTACGCTTTGCGATTCTCGGCCAGGAAGAGAAGTGCAACGGCGACGCCGCGCGGCGCATGGGGAACGAGTACCTCTACCAGATGCTCGCGAAAGAGAATATCGAGACACTGGAGAAGTACGGCGTGCGGACCGTCGTGACCGCGTGTCCGCACTGCTTTCACCAGATCGGAAACGAATACCCGCAGTTCGGCGGGAATTACGAGGTCGTGCACCACTCGACGTTCATCGAGTCGCTGCTGGCGGCCGGGCGCGTACCGCTGCGTGAGGAACTGCACGAGTCCGTGCGGACGTTCACGTATCACGAATCGTGCTATCTCGGGCGCTACAACGACGTGTATGATGCGCCGCGTTCGGCGTTGAAGCGCGCGCTGCCGATCGCGAACTTCGTGGAGATGCCGCGCTCGCGCGATCGCGGCCTGTGCTGCGGCGCCGGCGGCGGGCGGATGTTCATGGAAGAGCGCGTGGGCAAGCGCATCAACGCGGAGCGTGCGGACGAGGCGATCGCCACCGGGGCGGATGCCATCGCCGTGGCGTGCCCGTTCTGCATGACGATGATGGCGGACAGTGTGAAGTCGCGCGATGCGCGCGTCGATGTGTATGATGTGGCGGAGGTGGTAGCGAGGCGGTTGGCGGGGTAGGTGGTCGGGGAAGGCTCTGGCGCCAGCATTGACGATGTCCGCTTTTCCCCGCTTTCCTCGCCTTACAAGGAAGAAGGCCCGACACGCCCATTCCTTGAGAGGAAACCGCTCATGCCCCCGATCCGCTCCATCGCGCGCGCCGCCTTCACCCTGGCCTGCTTCACGCTCGCGCCCGCGGTCGCGCCCGCGGTGGCCGCCGCACAGAGCACCGGCTTCGTCCATCTCCGCACCTACTTCGCCGGCGGTGCCTCCACCGACGACTACGGCGTCTACCGCACCTTCGAGCAGGGCCCCAGTGGGCTGGTGGAGACGTTCACCGAGGAATACACCCCCGGCACGCACACCCTCGCCGTCGTTGAAACCCACTACGGCAACTGCCGCGCCGCCGCGAACAACGTCACCTTCACGATCAAGGCAGGGCAGTGGACCGAGGTGCCCGTCCAAGTTGCCTGGGTCGACTGCTCGATCGCCATCGCCTTCAACGCCTTCGGCGGATACGGCACCGGCTTTGGCACCGTCGAATTTGCCGCGCTCGCGACCATTGGACCATCCATCGCAGTCGCCAGCTGCACCACCTTCGCGGGCAGTGGAGGGATCATACGCTGGACGAACTTCCATCAGTGCCAAGGCACGGTGCCGTACGGGGCCACTGTGGCTTCCACAGAAACGCCCGACGCCACTTCCTGCTGTGCGGACACGGACAGCTTCGTCGTGGACACGAATACCACTCCGTACGAGTACCGTTGGGGCTTCGGGGACGCCGCGAGCCCTGCACCAGAGCAGAGCTACGCGACCGACGTCGGCATCTCGCTCGTCGGCGGAAGCTTCGGCGGGCAAAGGTCCACGCACATCTTCCGCGTGGTCAATCACGGGACGAAAATCGCGCAGGGCGTGCAGGTAAATGTCGCGTATGACGGCGACGCGCCCGAAAATTACGGGACCAACATATCCATCACCGATGGCTACTGCAGCAACATCATGGTCGAGTGCACTCTCGCCTATCTCCCCGCCGGCGACAGCACCACCGTGACCGTGCGCTACTACGGAGTCCCGAAGATACGCAACGATACCACACCCAGGAATTTCCCCACCGTCACGCCGGGCTGCACCGTCGTCAGCGTGTCCACCTATGGGAACTCGGATGTGGGCGATCCCGCCAACCCCGATCCCAACCCCTCCAACAACACCGCGAACTGCCTTACCGGCGTACCCATCGCGGCCGCACTCGGCGGCTCCACGCCGCTCAACGCCACAGTGCAGAAGGGCTCCACCGATGTTCCGATGCTCGAGTTCGTGCTCAACCCCGCCACGCCGCAAACGCTGAACAGCGTCACACTCGCGGCTTCGGGAAGTGGCAATGAGCAGGTGGACGTGACGGCGGTGAACCTCTACAACGATGCCAACGGCAATGGCAAGGTGGACGCCGGCGAGACGTTGCTCGCCACCGGCACCTTCCCGAGCAACGATGGCACGGTCACGCTCAACGTCGCTCCGCCGCTGGCGATCTCGGGGCCCACGAATCTCCTGGTCACCTACTCTTTCGGCGAGACGATCGCGCAACGCATGGGCAAAGGGCTTACGCTCGCCGTGTTCCCGCTGCTGCTCCTCCCCGCGGCGTTCAAGCGGCGCAAGCGCTGGACCGCGGTACTCCTGCTCGCAGCGAGCGGGGTCATTCTGTCGAGCTGCAGCAGGGATTCCACGGCGCCCTCGGGCGTCGGCGACGGCGGCAGCGGCGGCAGCGTCACCTATACCTTCCAGAGCACGCTCACGGGGGTGAGCACGTCCGGGGGGAGCGCGTCCAACCTGGCTGTGCACGGCGCGACGATCACGGTCGCAAAGTAGCGCTCGCGATGCGTGACATTGCCGCGCGCCGCGGCGGCAATGTCGCGCGGCGCGTGCGGCGCGTAAGTTGGGGGGCACCCTCCAACCTCCGCCGCATGGCCACTCCGAACCCAGGTGCGGCAACCGGTCTGGTCCTCGCGCTGGAACAAGGCGAGCAACGGACCATCGACGAGCTGCTCCCGCTCGTCTATGGCGAGTTGCGGCGTTTGGCGCAGGGGTACATGAGCCGCGAGCGCACGGACCACACGCTCAGCACCACCGCGCTCGTGCACGAGGCCTATCTGCGGCTCGTGGACCAATCACGGGTGGAGTGGAAGGATCGCTCGCACTTTCTGGGCGTCGCGGCGATCGCGATGCGCCGCATCCTCATTGAATACGCGCGGCGGCGGAACACGGCGAAGCGCGACGGTGAACGGCATCGCGTGAGTCTCAGCGACATTTCGCTCGCGCAGGAGGAGAGCGCGGACACCCTGCTCGCGCTCAATGACGCGCTCGAGCGTCTCGCCGTGCTCAGCCCGCGACTCGTGCGCGTCGTGGAGTGCCGCTACTTTCTCGGTCTTTCCGACGAGGAGACCGCCGGCGCACTCGGCGTGACCACGCGCACCGTGCGCCGCGATTGGATCAAGGCAAAGGGCTGGCTCGCGGAAGCGCTCGACGGTGGCGCGCCGTGACCACCGAGGACCGCGCCGGCTGGGATCGCGTGGAGCCGATCCTCGACCAGGCGTTGGACCTTCCCGCGTCGGAACGCGCAGCGTTCCTCGATCGCGCGTGCGCCGGCGACGCCGAGCTCCGCGCGCGCCTGGACCGCATGCTCGCCGCCGGGGAGGATCCGAGCAGCTCCCTCGAGCGTTCGCTCGGCGCGATGGCGGGGGCGCTCATCGCGGAAATGGATGAGCCCGTCGCCGCGGCGCGCGTGGGTGAGCGGATCGGTCCCTGGAAACTGACGAGCGAGCTCGGGCGCGGCGGAATGGGTGAGGTCTTCCTCGCCGAACGCGCCGACGGACAATTCGCGCAAACGGCGGCGCTCAAGCTCGTGCGGCGGGGGCGCGAGCACGATCCGCTGCTGCTGCGGCGATTCGTGGAGGAGCGGCGCATTCTGGCCACGCTTGCGCACGAGCACATCGCGCGGCTGCTCGACGGCGGCGTCACGCCGGCGGGACTCCCGTGGTTTGCCATGGAGTACGTGAAGGGGCGCCCACTCGATGCATACTGCGACGATCTCGCGCTCGGCGTGAACGCGCGGCTCGCGCTCATGGAACAGGTGCTCGGCGCTGTGGCCTATGCGCACCGGAATCTGCTAGTGCACCGCGATCTCAAGCCGGGCAACATCTTCGTGACGGATGACGGGCACGTGAAGCTGCTCGACTTCGGGATCGCGAAGCTGCTGGGCGAGGAGCACGCCGACGAGTCCGGCTTCACGATGGCGTATGGCAAGGTGATGACGCCGGAGTTCGCGGCGCCGGAGCAGGTGCGGGAGGAGCCGGTGACGACGGCCACGGACATCTATGCGCTGGGCGCCGTGCTCTACCAGCTGCTCACTGGGCAGCGCGCACATCGCTTTGAGAAGCGCACCGCCGCCGAGATCGAGCGGGTGGTGTGCGACACCGATCCGCAGGCGCCGAGCGTGGCAGTGCGCGGCACCGCGGCCGCGTTGCCGAAGGGACTGTCAGGCGACCTCGACACCATCGTGCTCACTGCGCTGCAAAAGGATCCGGCGCGCCGCTACCGGAGCGCGGACGCGATGTTGGAGGATCTCCGGCGGTTGCGCACGGGGCGGCCGCTGCTCGCGACGCCGGATTCGACGCGGTATCGCTGGGGGAAGTTCATTGGGCGTCATCGTGTAGGCGTGGCTGCGGCGGCGATCGTGGCGCTCGTGCTCGCGGGGGGCGCGGTATCCACGGCATGGCAAGCGCGCGCCGCGCGGGTCGAGGCGGCACGCGCGGACCGGGTGAAGGAATTTCTCATCGATGTGTTTCAGGAGGCGGATCCGGACATCACGCTCGGCAAGGAGATGACCGCCCGCCAGCTGCTGGACCGCGGCGCGCGGCGCGTGGACAGCATCCTCGGCAACGAACCCGAGGTGCAGGCGGAACTCTACGAGGTGCTCGGGAACAGCTACGCACATCTCGGCTTGGCGGCCCAGGCGGACACGCTGCACCGGAAGGGGCTCGCCGTGGTGCGGCGGCTGCACGGCACCGGCGATCCGGCTGTGCTGGACGAGGCGATGGCCGTAGCGTGGGGGCTCAACGATCGCGGGAAGTACCGTGAGTCGGACAGTCTCCTGAGCGCCGCGATTGCGGAGTACCGCGCCGCCGACGGCGAATCCAGCCAGGCGCTCTCGGACGCACTCGACATTCTCGCCACGGCGAAGAAGCGGCTCGACCAGCCGGCACGGGCGGAATCGCTGTACCGTCAGTCGCTCGCGCTGCAGATCCGCCTCACGGGCCCGGCGGACACGATCACCGCGTCGCGCCTGAGCGATCTGGCGGCGCTGCTGCTGGGAGAGGACAGACTGGCGCCGGCGGAGTCGGCGCTCGTTGCGGCGCAGGGGCACCGGCGCGGCGTGCTCTCGCCGCTGGATGTGAAGTTCCTCGTGGGCGAGTCGAACCTCGCGATGATCCGGATGAAGCAGGGCGCGCTCGCCGATGCCGTGCCGCACATGGCGGCCGCGGTGGCGGGGCTCGAGCAGATTGAGCATCCCGGCGGCCTCAATCTCGCGCGCGCGCTGGACCGGATGGCGCTGTTGCAGTCGCTCCAGATGCAGAGCGGTATGGCGGTCACCACCGGAACGCGTGCGCACACGATGTTCGTGAGCGTGATGGGGTCCGATCATCCGGAAACCTTCAACAGCGCGTCGGCGCTCGCGGGCTATCGCGCGGATGTGGGAGATCTCGCGGCAGCCGAACCGGAGGCGCGCGCGGCGTACGTCGGGCTCACGCTCAAGCTGGGAACCGCGCACGAGCGTACGCTGAGTGCGGGGCAATGCCTCGCGGTGATCCAGCGTGCACGGGGAAAGAGCGGCGAGGCGGGCGCGCTCTTGCCGTCGCTGCTGACGGCAGTGCGGGAGAAGCGCGCGCGCGTGCCACCGGCGTACGCACACCTTCTGGCGGTCGATGCCGGGTCGGACGCCGGATTCCGCGCCGCGCTCGACGCGCTGAGTGGCGGCACGCGAGTGGACAGCGCGGCGTACCCGCAGATTGTTCTGTGGTACGGCGAGTATCTCAATGCGCACGGGCAGCATGTGCGCGCTGCGTCGCTGCTCCGGCAGGGGGTGGCGTTCCTGCCGAAGGGCGCGGACGATCGAGCGGTGATCGTCGGCGCATTGCAGCGCGAGCTGAGGGCGGCGGCCCGCCCGTAGTCCGTTCGCGGCGCAGCAGAATCCGATCCATCATGCCTCAAGAGGTATCCGTCTGATGAACCAATCCGTACTTGTGCGACCCGTCGCGCGCGCCGACTTCCACGAATGGCGTCCGCTGTGGGATGGCTACAACGCCTTTTACGGTCGCGCCGGTGCGACTGCGCTTCCTGAAGAGATCACGCTTGCAACGTGGGAGCGCTTCTTCGCCGACGGCGAACCAGTCCATGCCTTTGTCGCGCAATTGCAGGGTCGCGTCGTCGGGCTCGTGCACTACCTCTATCATCGCAGTACGACCCGGCTTCGCGACGTCTGTTACCTGCAAGACCTTTTCACCGCGGAGCAGCTACGCGGCAAGGGCGTTGGTCGTCAGCTCATTCAGGCCGTTTACGGCGCAGCAGGCGACGCGGGGTGCAGTCGCGTGTACTGGCACACTCAGGCATCAAATGGCCCGGGTCGGGCGCTGTACGACAAAGTGGGTGAACACAAAGGGTTCATCGTCTATGCGCATGAGCTATAGGCCCATGCGAGACGCGGGGTTGGGAAGCGGGAGCCGGGATGACCGAGGGGCGAGTGGATGCGGGACCCGCCCGGCCCGCATCAACAGGCAGCCCCGCTTCTCGCATCGAGTGGCGTCCCGCTTCTCGCATCCCCACCCCGCTTCTCGCATCAGCCGGAGAGTCCCGCCTCCCGCTTCGAACGGCGGGCCACCTCTCCCCTCGGCGAAGCAAAAGCTCACGGCTCGGGGCTGATGACTTACCGCTCACGGCTCAACTCCACGAAGCGTGCAGCTCACCGCGTCATCAAAAAGGCTATTGGCTCCAAGCTTCAAGGGTTTAAGCCGTGCGCAACAAGCCGTAAGCCGACGGTCGTAAGCTTGCCGGAAGACGAAGCGGGAGGCGGGACTCGCTGCTGATGCGAGACGCGGGGTTGGGAAGCGGGAACTGGGATGACCGAGGGCGCGTGGAGACGAGACGCGCGTCCGCCCCGATACGAGATACGGGTCGCCCTGGTTTCCGCATCGGATTGCGTCTCGATTTGGTCGAGCGACCCGCCGAGGCTCGCATCGCTAGCATTTAATTTGATTGCCTCGCAGCTTAGCTGGGGGAGTCAGGCATCATTCACGGTTCCTCGCAGCACGACTCCCGGACTTCTTATTGATGACTCGTGCCTGACATGCCAGACGCCTCGAACACTCTGATGCAGGCGATCGAACAACTCGATGGCATCACGGTGCTGCGCCAGAGCGGTACGACCCGCGGCTGGAACGGCATAAAATACAAGACGGGGTTGTCCGCGCGGAATACGTCTGCGTGCAAACTCTCGATGAATGTCGCAACCGTTCCGCCGGGCGCGGTCGCGTACGCGCACATCCACGTCGACTTCGAGGTGATGCTCTATATCCTCTCCGGTCGCGTGCGGCACGAGTTCGGCGAAGGGTTGACCAAATCCGTCGATAACGAAGCTGGTGATTTTATATTCATCGAGCCCGGCGTGCCGCACGAGGTGATCAATCTCAGCGACACCGAGCCCGTCGTCGCAGTGGTCGCGCGCTCGGACGCGAGCGAGTGGGAAAACATCGTAGACGTACAGAGCAGGCGGAGGCCGAGCGGCTAAGCCGGTCAGCTCCCGCCGCCTGCCATGTGCACGGTGCGCTGCGGATAGGGAATGGTGATGCCCGCCTCTTGATACCGGCGGTGCAAGCGCCGCACGAACTCGTGCTTCACCAGGTATTGGTCGGTGTAGTGCGTCGCGCGCATGATCGTGGTGAACTGGATCGCATTGTCACCGAACGTGTGCAGGCGAATGAACGGCGTGAAGCCGGCAACGCCACCCTCGACCGTCTTCATCACGTCCGTGGCGACCTCGACCGTGACGCGCTCCACGACATCCAGATCGTCGTCGTACCCGACGCCGACTTCCACGAGGACGGCCTGCTCCTGGTCCGGCAGGCTGAAGTTCGCGGTCACCGCTGAGGCAAGCTTGGCGTTCGGCACGATGACGAGGTTGTTGGGAAGCTGGCGGACCGTAGTGTAACGCCAGGTGATGTCCTGCACATAGCCTTCCTCTCCGCTGCCGAGTCGCACGAAGTCGCCGGGCCGTACCTGGCGCGTGACGAGAAGGTGGAAACCCGCAAAAAGATTCGAGAGCGTGTCCTGCAGCGCGAGGCCGACCGCCAAGCCACCGACGCCGAGCGCCGTGAGGAGGGGCGCGACTGAGACGCCGATGGTGTCGAGTGTCGCGAGTACGCCGACAACTGCGACGACGGCCTGGGCGAGGTTCTTGAGAATTCGCGCGGACGGCAGGGCCGTGCCGTTCGCACCGGCGACGTCCACGAGCGCACCGGTGATTCGCGCGGCAGTCCAGGTGATCGAGAGGCCGAGCGCGACCAGTACGACGTGCCTCGCGGTGGCGAGCGCCGAGGGAGGCCAGTCGCCGAGGCCGAGGCTGATGTGGAGGCCGGCGAGGGCGCCCCAGAGCGTGAGCGGACCGCGCACGCTCTCGAGGAGGATGTCGTCTACTTTCGTTGCGGACCTGGCGGTGAGCTGCGCGAGCCGCGGGAGCAGCAAGCGGCGTGCGGCGATGCCGAAGGCCGCGCCGACGAGCGCGCCGGCCAAGGGGTAGAGGGCCGAGAGAGGTGTCAGGGTCATGCCATGGAGATCATGAGGAGCCGCGGAGCGGCGCAGGACCGTTGTATTGATGTCAATATAACGAGTCGGTGTCCGCGGCGCATCCGCCCGCGCAACACTCGCGCTTTGACGGGGCGATTCGTAGCTTGAGCGGTCTGATGGCCGACGTCCGCGACATACTCCAGACATCGTTGGGCGCGTCGTACACCATCGAGCGCGAGCTCGGTGGCGGCGGTATGTCGCGCGTGTTCGTGGCCGAGGAGAACTCTCTCGGCCGCAAGGTCGTCGTGAAGGTGCTGCAGCCGGAGATGGCGGCCGGCGTGTCGGTGGAGCGGTTCAAGCGCGAGATCGTCCTCGCTGCGCGGCTCCAGCACCCGCACATCGTCCCGCTGCTGATCGCGGGCGAGGCGGGCGGCCTTCCCTACTACACGATGCCGCTCGTCGAGGGCGAGTCACTGCGCCAGCGGCTCATCCGCGGGTCCGTGCCGACTGACGAGGCCATGAGCATCCTGCGCGACATGGCGCTGGCGCTCGAGTATGCGCATGGGCATGCGGTCGTGCACCGGGACATCAAGCCGGAGAACATCCTGCTCACGGGGCGAAGCGCCGTCGTCACGGACTTCGGCATCGCCCGCGCGATCAGCGCGGCCGCAGGAAACGAATCCCGCGGCACGCTGACGACGAATGGCACGGTCGTCGGCACGCCGGCGTATATGGCACCCGAACAGGCGGCAGGCGGCGAGGTCGACGCGCGCACCGATCTCTATGCATGGGGCGTGATCGCGTACGAGCTGTTCGCGGGCCATCCGTTTGCATCGCGCGGCTCGGCGCAGGCTCTTCTTGCTGCGCACATCACTGAGACGCCGGCGCCATTGACGGCGCGGCGGAAGGACATCCCGGCGCCCATCGCCGCGCTCGTGCATCGGTGCCTCGCCAAGGATCCGAACGAGCGCCCCGCGAGCGCGGCGCAGTTGCTGGCCGATCCCGCGCTCGCCGCGCACCTTGCGCCGCGCCGGAACGCGTGGCGGGCTCCATCGCGCCTCGTGCCGGTGCTCCTCGCGATCGCTTTGATCCTGACGGCGGGTGGATGGACATGGCGTCGCGCCGAACGTCGCCATTGGGCGAGCGTCGAGGCGATTGACTCCATCCGCCGTCTCAAAGCGGCGGACCACTCGCTCGCGGCGTTTCTGATGCTCAGGGAGGCCCAGCGCTACGCGCCGGCGGATTCGCAGCTCGCGAACTACTCCGACGCGCAGACAGG
Source organism: Gemmatimonadaceae bacterium (assembly GCA_050733535.1). Lineage (GTDB taxonomy): Bacteria > Gemmatimonadota > Gemmatimonadetes > Gemmatimonadales > Gemmatimonadaceae > Fen-1231. Next base: position 10,408 of record JBOHTH010000100.1, read on the forward strand.
CCACATCGCGGTTACCTCGTCGCCAGCCGGCGCGACGGTCGCGATCCAGGACTATCTCTCGCCTGACAGCGCGTGGTACACGCTGGGCGTAACGCCCCTCAAGAGCGTGCCGATGCCGCGCGGATATTTTCGCTGGAAGCTCTCGAAGGAGGGACTGGCCGATTACACATCCGCGCCGCAGACCCTGCTCAAGATGAACTTCGCGCTCGACTCCGCGCTCGTCGCGCCCTCCGGGATGGTGCGTGTCGGAGCAGCGACGTGGGGGAACATGATCGCCTTCGTTGGGTGGGTCGGCCCGTATAAGCTCCCGACATTTTTCATGGACAAGTACGAGGTGACCAACAAGGAGTACCAGGAGTTTGTCGACAAGGGAGGCTACGCCGACGCGAAGTACTGGGAAGGAAGGTTTATTGAGCACGGGCGGGAGATCCCACGAGACGAAGCCATGGCGCGCTTCCGCGACCATAGCGGGCGGCCCGGTCCATCCACCTGGCAGGGCGGTCACTTCCCCGACGGGCAGGCGAACTATCCGGTGTCCGGCGTGAGCTGGTACGAGGCGCGCGCGTACGCGGCGTTCGCCGGCAAGAGCCTGCCGACATTCGCGCAGTGGTTCCGGGCGGCGCCGTCCGGACTCGGCACGTACATCGTGCGCGAGAGCAACATCGCGCGCGCCGGCCCGGCACCGGTGGGATCGTTCAAAGGCATGGGACCGTTCGGCACGTACGACATGGCCGGCAACGTGCGCGAGTGGACGGAAAACTCGCTCGACCCCGACCGGCGATTTATTCTGGGTGGCGCGTCGAACGCGCAGACATATCTGTACGCCGATCCCGAGGCGCTCTCGCCGTTCGATCGGTCTCCGGAGAATGGCGTCCGCTGCGTGAAGAACATCACGCCGCTCACCGACGACGTGTTGCGGCCGGTCAAGCCGCTCGAACGCGATTTCGCCGCCTATCATCCCGCGTCCGACGAAGTCTATCGCGCCTATCAGAACGAGTTCGCGTATGCGAAGTCGCCGCTCCATGAGAAAGTCGAGGGCGTGGTGCATGAGACGCCAGACTGGCGCGAGGAGAAGATCACCTTCGACGCAGCGTACAACAACGAGCGGATGGCCGCGTACCTGTTCATTCCGAAGAACGTGAAGCCGCCATATCAGGCCGTCGTGTTCTTCCCGAGCGCACGCGTGGACGATCTTCGCTCGAGCGATGCGCTCGGCGACATTGGCTTCTTCGACTACGTCGTCCAGAGCGGACGCGCGGTCCTGTACCCCATCTATCAACAGACGTACGAGCGGCGCTCGCGGAATATTCAGCCGGGTGCGTCACAGGCGATTGACCTCACCATCCAGCGGTCGCGGGATCTTGGCCGGTCGCTCGACTATCTCCAGACGCGCAGTGATATCGCCGCCGACAAACTCGCGTATCTCGGCGTGAGCATGGGCGCGGCCGAAGGAGTGATTTATGCGACGATCGCGCAGGACCGGCTGAAGACCGTGATCCTGCTGGACGGCGGATATTTTCTCGGACGCGCGCCGGCCGGCGGTGACCAGGCCGACTTCGCGCCGCGAATGAAGAAGCCGGTGCTAATGGTGAATGGACGCTACGATTTCACTTTCTCGCTCGAGCGCTCGCAGGAGCCGCTGTTCCGCATGCTTGGTACGCCCGCGGCGGACAAGCAGCATGTCGTGCTCGAGACCCCGCACGATGTCACCGCGCAGAAGGCGGCGCTGACGACGGCCGTGCTGGGTTGGTTGGACAAATATCTTGGGCGAGTACAGTAGCAGACAGCTGATTTCTGGTCCATAGCTCCGACCACTATCTGCAGCGGAGGTTGAAGTGAAGCGAGTCACCGGCATCGGCGGCGTGTTCTTCAAAGCGAAGGACGCGCCTGCATTGCGCGCTTGGTACAAGCGCCACCTTGGCGTCGACGTTCAGGACTGGGGAGGGACGTCCTTCGACTGGGTCGATGCAGATGGCAAACCTGTCGCGGGGACGACTGCCTGGACAATTAATCCTGCTGACAGCAAGCAGTTTGCGCCGAGCAACGCGTCGTTCATGGTGAACTATCACGTCGCGGACCTTCACGGTCTCCTCGATGCGCTCAGGGACGAGGGATGCAACGTGCTCGAGAAGGTCGACGAATCGGATTACGGGAAGTTTGGCTGGGTGATAGATCCCGAGGGAAACAAGGTTGAGCTGTGGGAGCCGCCTGCGGGCCAGTGAGATCACGAAACAGTTTGATGAACCAATCATGGGTACGCTGGCTCGCGTACTTTGAGATTGTCGGTGCACTTTTGATTTTGGGCGGCGGCTGGTACCGGAAGCACAATGCGCTGGGCGATCCGGTGGTCTCCTTTCCCATCGTGACGTATATCGCGGCCGCGTTCACTCTAGGAGCCGGGGGCCTGTTGCTCGCGGAAGAGCGGGTCGGCGTCTCAATGTCGCTCCTGGTACAGTGTCTGCAGATCGTCCAGCTCAATTACGGCCTCCGCTTTGTCCTGCTTGCCGGCCCCGAAATCAACCTGCTGCTCGCGAGCGTCGGAACACGAGTCGAGGTGGGCGGAGGAGGCGCGTTCGCGCTTCTCGTTGCGCCACCGGACGGCACCCTGCTCGGATCTGGCGTCAGCGGGGAGGCCAATTTTGGATTTATGGCCCATCAGCTGAGCACGGCCACCTGGGCAGTGGCCATCAATTTGGTCGCGCTCTGTTTTTTCGTCCGTCTTTGGCGGCTGGACGAAGCGCTGACCGCCGAGGCGAAGCGTGCGGCGAAACAGCGATTCGATGAGGAGACGTCACGACCTTGACGCTGTGTTCGAAGGTATGAGATCATCTCGAGCTCATCGTTTTCCCCGGGATGTTCCACAACGATGACCCATTGTCCCCCTATGGCGGCCCAGCTCTCCGCGCTTGCGGAGCTTGATGAGCTGTTTGCGACGCACGACCTGAGCTACTGGCTCTTTGGCGGCTGGGCCGTGGATTTTCACGCCGGCCATGTGACGCGAGAGCACGCGGACATGGACATTGCAGTGTGGTCAGTCGACCGTACCCGCGTGACGACTCTGCTGCGTGAGAGCGAATGGATGCATTGCCCGGAGGAGGGCGAGGACGGTTACACTTGCTTCGAGCGCGATGGCGTCAGGCTGGAGCTCGCATTCTTGGCGCGCGACGATCACGGACAGATCCATACGCCGCTTCGGGACGGCCGCGGCGAGTGGCCCGCCGGCAGCTTCGGCGACGACATCGCGGAACTGCGCGGCGTTCGCATTCACGTTGTGAGCCGCGAGTCGCTCATCGTTGACAAATCCACTGTGCGATCGGATGACGCGACGGCGTCGAAGGACAGAGCGGATATCGCAAGCTTGGTCCGCACGAACGTAGCCCAATGATCCCCGTAGCGCCGCGCTACGCGCGCTTCAGCGCCCGCGTCATGAGGAAATGCTGGCGCAGCACGTTCGCGATGGGATCGAAGTAATCGGCCATGGCCTGTTCGAACTCGGCGCGGAACTGCGAGACCTTCTCCGGCGGCGCCACTGCGATCAGCTTGGCAATTGGACCCACCGTTGTCTCGAAAAAGTGCCGACTGTGGCGGACGCTCATCATGGGCGCGCGCATCTCTTCGCGCATGAACTCCACGCTGGTGACGGCGTTGCCGAGTCGCTCGCGCACGACGCTGGGTTCACCCCATGCGGCGGGGGGCGCCGGCTTCGGCGCGTCGGCGGGCGGAGATGGCATGTACTTGGCGACGAGCGTGAACATGTGACCGGTGAACAGCTCGGGGGGCCAGGTCGAAAAGGCGATCCGGCCGCCGGGCTTGAGCACGCGCAGCATCTCCTTCACTGCCACATCGGGACGCGGCGCGAACATGTGCCCGAATTGGCTCAGGACGACGTCGAACGTCGCGTCGGCATGAGGCAGCGCTTCGGCGTCGCCCTCGGTGAACTCGATCGGCAGCTCGCTGAGCGTGGCATTGTGTTTGGCGCGCTCGAGCAGCACGGGGGACAGGTCGAGTCCGCTCACCACCGCACCGATGCGTGCCGCGGTGATCGCAACAACTCCGGTGCCGCATGCCACATCGAGCACTTTGGCGCCAGCGCGCACGCCGGCGTAGTTCACGAGGTGGCCTGCGGCGGTGGTCGTGAGCATTTCGACAGGCGCAAACAGCCCCCAGCCGTCGCGTTGCACGGCCTTGAACTGGACAAACGGGTCGCTCGACAAAGGTCTCTCCTCCCGCATGCGTAAATCTGAGTGAATATCTTCAAACGGAAATTCTGCGGCGCGATCCGATCCATGCTACTGCGGCAACAATTCTTCCAGGGCGAGTCGTGTCTTCACCGGGACATCGGTCTCGGCAAAGTACTGCGTGACGATGGCGAGAGCATCCACCGCGCTGGTGAGGTTCAGGAATCGGAGCAGATAGCGCACGTCGTCGAGGTCGTGAAACTCCTCACCGAGGCGCATGGCCATGCACTTCATCGCGAGCAGGTATTCGGGGCGGGCAACGAAGACTTGCAAATGCGGCCGTTCGAGGTAGGAGTCAAAGGTTCCGCGAGGGCTCAGCCAGGCTTTCACCGCGTCGTTCAGCCAGTTCTCGGGAACGCTTGCGCGGTGGGAAACGCGGACGGCCGCTTCACGGACGCGCGCCACGGGCTGGAACCATCCGTCGACATCGCGAGTGGCCGCGCGGGCCCCCAGCGCGAGACACATCACCGCGCCGCCGACCAGATAAAGCTCCGCGTGAGTTTCCGTGGCCGCGAGTTCTTCGTCGAGCAGGTCGAAGAGCTTCAGGATATCACGCTTGGTAAGCAGCACCGGCGCCGCCATAGTCAGACTCTCGCTCCGATCGCGCTGTCCACGAAGATGTTCCGGCGCTTGAAGGGGACCGGCGAAGACCGCAGCAGATGCAGGCGCAAGCTCGCCATCGGCGTGATGAAATGAGGTTCCTTGAGCGGCCGGACGTTCGCAGTCCATCCCGGAGGAGACACGCCTTTCAGGGCTGCGGCGTGTTCGACCAGTGCCGCGACATAGTTCTGGAGATAGGGGACGAGCGCGGTGATCGGGGCCACGGCCACCGCGTCGTGAAACAGGATAGGCGGACAGTCGGTGAGGAAGTCGTTCAATTCAGCCAGCGCAAACCTGTGCTCGGCGGCAGCGAGTGCGGCCAGCAGTTCGGCAAAACGGTTGTGTCGCGCCGGGGCCAATCGCGCCAGAACATAGGTTGAGAGGTCAGAGCCGGCCGCAGCGGCCTGCCGGTGCAAGGCGGCCTTCTGTCCCGGCGTGACGCGAATCTGCAGGTGCTGGGTTTTGGTGGCCATGGCGCAAACTGGGCGATGCAGGGCGTGTTGTCAATACGCATGTCATGACAGCCATTATCGTACGAGATCGCGGTGCATCCAAGGCCGCCGCGCCTCTCAAGGCCGATTGGTCACGCGCACTGCGTTTCGATTGCCCGAGAGCACGCGGTCGGTCCCCGGCGACCGCATCGTCCGGTGACGTGATGGCCATGCAGCGGGAACGCGGGCACGAGCGGCGCGATGTCGGCGTCGAGCGTGAGCTTGCCGTGCTCGACGAGCTGCATGATCGCGACGCCGGTGAACGGCAGCATGGGTCCGACGATGTGGTACAGCGTCTCGTCCTTCGCGGGAACGTCGAACGCGAGCTCGGCGGAGCCGTACCCCTTATGGAGCAGGATCCTGCCGTCGCGCGCGACGAGCACCGATGCGCCGACTACCTGCGCACGGTCGACGATCTTCTGCACGATGGCGTCGAGGTCGGGTGTGGCTCATTGCGCGCTGGCAGATGCGGCGGAAAGCGTCGACGAGAGCGCAATGACGACCGTCGTGAGTGTGCGGCGGAGCGGAGTCACTGAAGACCGGCCTCGAATGTGAGTGGAGTGGCTGAACCTCAAACCTTCGCGCTAAGTTCTGATCGTGTCAATCAGATGGTCCTGGATGCGTGACGGTCAACGAAACAAGCAACAGGAGGCCTCACCATGACAGACCGAATTTCTGATCATCGAGCGTGCGCCGCGGCCTTGTTGTGCGCCGTTGCGCTGGCCTCGGCATGCCATCGCGGCGCGGATATGGCTGGCCCGAGCTCGGTGGGGACTCAGCTCGTGTTCACATCGCAGCCGGTGAGTGTCGACGCGGGGGAGACGATCGCGCCTCCCGTGATTGTCCAGATACGCGACTCACATGGGACGTTGGTCTCCGACGCAGACGGTCCGGTCACGATAGCGCTTGGCACAAACGCCGCGGGTGCATCGCTTGCCGGCACGACCACCGTGACCGCCGCGCACGGCGTCGCAACGTTCGACGATCTGTGGCTGAACCAGCCGGGGACGGCATATACGCTCGTCGCGACATCGGGCACGCTGACAGAAGCGACGAGTTCACCGTTCACGATCAGTCTGATTTTTTTAGCGGTCAGCGCCGGGGCCGATCATTCGTGCAGCCTCAACACGGGGGGCTTGGCCTATTGTTGGGGAAGCAACGCCTATGGACAGCTTGGCGACGGAACCACGACATCACGGACGAAACCTGTGGTCGTGACAGGAGGCCTGCGCTTCAAGTCTATCGTGACCGGTGACTATTTCACTTGCGGATTGACGATCGCGGGCGCCGGCTACTGCTGGGGTTACAATTTCGACGGCGAGCTTGGTGACAGCACGAAGACGGGTCGGACGAGTCCTAAAGCTGTCGTCGGCGGTCTCGTGTTCTCGACGCTCGGCCCGGCGCGCGGATACACCGTTTGTGGCACGACCACTGACGCCGCCGCGCATTGTTGGGGGCGCGATCCCCTCGGCGACAGCACCGTGACCAGCCGCAGTGCTCCGGTTCTCGTCTCAGGTGGCTTGAGCTTTCAGTCCGTCGCAACAGGATACGACCACAGTTGCGGCGTGACGACGGGCGGCTCGGCGTATTGTTGGGGCGAAAACCTGTACGGACAAATCGGCGACGGAACCGGCGTGACGCGTCTCACGCCCAAGCTCGTTGCGACTTCCGTAAGTGTTGGAACAGTGAGCGCAGCGGAGTTTGACGGTTGTTCGGTCGGATCGGACCACGCTGGATACTGCTGGGGCGACGATACCGACGGCGAGGACGGCGACAATTCGACCAATGTCAATCGCCTCAGCCCTGTCTCGGTGTACGGCGCAGTGCAGTTTTTGTCGATCAGCACGGGCGATCAATTCACGTGCGGACTGACCACGACGCGTGCCGCGTATTGCTGGGGCCAAAACACGAACGGTCAGGTCGGTTCCGGTGCGAGCGGTGCGGATATGCCGAGCCCGGTCTTGGTGGGCGGCGGTTTGTCGTTCTCGTCGATCAGCGCCGGAGGATCCCATGCATGCGGCGTGAGCGCTGGCGCTCTGTACTGCTGGGGCCTCAATGCCAGCGGACAGTTGGGTGATGGGACGACGACCAATCGCGCGGGTCCCGTAAAGGCGTCACCCTAGGAGCGCCGCCGAATTCCATCTCAGTGAACGGGCCGTAGTCATGGGCGAATCAAATCCCTATCTGAAACAGTTCTTTGCCACACGCCGACGCCTGAAGATCGGACTGACGATCGCGAGCGCCACCGGCGGCGCGGCGATCAGCGTCATCGCCGCGCCGCCGCTGATCCTTGTGTTGCCTCCGCTCGCGATCATCGCCGCGACGGTCAGGCTCGCCTATTCGCATCGCGAGAGAATTCCGACGACCAACCGATTGAACTGATCGCCGCGCAGCTCGACGGCACACATGCGGCTCTGGCGGGTAGGGCCTTCACATCATGCGTCCCAACCGTCTTGTCGTCCGTGCCTATCTCGCGCGCGGGTTCCGCGTCTGGCTCGTCGCGCGCGGTATCGCGACCATTGTGTTCCTGCGGGCGGGCATCGATCCAGTCCGACTGCCGTTCGCATCGATCGCGGAGCTCGTGCTGCTCTCGGTCGCATTGTGCTTCTTCGACACGCATCGTCGTCGAGAACGCGCGCTGCTCGGCAATCTGGCGGTTGGGGCCGGCAGCCTCGCCGCCCTGTTCGCCGTCCCGGCGATCCTTGGCGAGCTCGCGATCCGGCTCATCGTCGTTGGAGCCGCATGAAGCCGATCCTCACGGCCGACTGCGTCGGGAAGTCGTTCCGAGGCCGCCGAGTCCTTACGTCGGCGACGTTGCGCGCCGTGCCAGGCGAGCTCCGCGTGTTGTTCGGCAGGAATGGCATCGGGAAGTCGACGCTGCTCAAGATCGCTGCCGGCTGGATGTCTCCTGACAGTGGAGCCATTCACTTTTCGGGTCAAGCGCACGCGTCCGTGAAGCTCAGGGAGGTTGCCGCGAACGGGTTGTTCTACCTGCCCGATCATGACTTGCTGTCGTCCGCGTTCACGGTCCGCTGCCAGCTCGAGATGATCCGCGCGCAATTCGCAGGCGCCGAAGTGGAGACCGCCGCGGACCGCACGGGCATTGCGAAATATCTGGACCGAACGCCATCGCAGCTCTCGGGCGGCGAGTGTCGCCGCGCAGAGCTCGCGGCCGTGCTGGTACGTCGACCCACCTGCCTGCTCGCGGACGAACCGTACCGGGGGATTGCGCCAAAGGATGCTGAGGATCTGACCGCAGTATTCGTGGAACTTGCTCGCTCCGGGACGGCTGTTGTGCTCACGGGGCATGAAGTGCCGACGCTGCTCGAGGCGGCAGATCATGTCAGCTGGTGTATGAGTGGGACGACGTACGAGTTAGGAACGCCAGCCGAGGCGGTCCAGCACGAGGCCTTTCGTCGAGACTACCTTGGTTTCAATTTCCGACAGTCTTCCAGTGGAGACGTGACATGAGCAAGCCAGCGAAAACCACGATTTGCCTCTGGTACAACCGCGACGCCGAAGAAGCCGCGCGCTTCTATGCGAAAACCTTTCCCGACTCGACCGTCGACGCCGTCCACCGCGCGCCCGGCGACTTTCCCAACGGCAAGAAGGGCGACACGCTCACCGTCGAGTTCACCGTCATGGGCATCCCGTGTCTGGGCCTCAATGGCGGACCCGCCTTCAAGCACACCGAAGCGTTCTCGTTCCAGGTCGCGACCGCCGACCAGGCTGAGACCGACCGCTGCTGGAACGCGATCGTCGGCAACGGCGGCGAGGAAAGTCAGTGCGGCTGGTGCAAGGACAAGTGGGGGCTTTCATGGCAAATCACGCCGGCCGCGCTCACCAAGGCGATCTCTGATCCCGATTCCGCCGCCGCCAAGCGCGCGTTCGACGCGATGATGCAGATGAAGAAGATCGACATCGCAACAATCGAGAAGGCACTGCGTGCTGGCGGGTAAGAATTCCCAGCGAGCCCCGTCTGCCACACGCTATTTCTCTCTGTACACTGCGTCCGCACGATAGTAATCGCCGAGCAAATGCTCGGCGAAATACTCGAACATGAGCCGGTTGGTATAAGGCGTCATGTCCCCGTACGAATGCGGCTTGCCGGGCAGCATCATGAAGTCGAACCGCTTGTTCGCCTTGATCAGCGCCTGCACGAGGCGAATGGTGTTCGCCGGGTGCACGTTGTTGTCCATGTCGCCCGTCTCGAGCAGCAGGTTGCCCTTCAAGTTCCCCGCGAGTTCGACGGTCGTCGGCACGTGAATCTGGAACACGCTCGTCGTGTCGTCGGCCCCAATCGAGCCGTCGACGAGCGCGGCGACACTCGCCAGGCCCGCGGCGTCTCGTCGCGCCACGCCGTCAGCGCTGCGCGGACCGCCCGGGCTGCGTGCATTGCCCTCACCACCTGATTCGCCCGCCTGCACACCGCCGCGTCCGCCGCCCGCGGCCTTGGCAACGACCTTCAGTCCGTGATACTGCTCGCTCCAGTTTTCGTTATAGATGTTGTTGTCGTGATTTCCTGATTCGCTCACGCCCACTTTGAAAAATTCGTTATACGGCGGGAGGAGCATCGCCGCGGCCGTGAGGAATCCGCCGCCTGAGTGGCCGTAAATCCCGACGCGGCTGAGATCGATGTATGCGTGCCGCGCCGCGAGTTGTTCGATGCCGGCTTTCTTGTCGGCCAGGGCGTAGTCGCGAAGGTTGAAATAACCGTAGCCCTGATATTCCTGCGATCGCTGAGGACTGCCGCCGCGGTTGCCGATCTGGATGACGATAAATCCGAGCTGCGCGAGTTGCTGCGGCACCGGATTCGCCGCAAATGAGTAGACCACCGATTCGGTCTGCGGGCCGGGATACACGTTGGCGATGATCGGATATTTTTTCGTCGAATCGAAGTCGAACGGCTTCCACATGTTCCCATAGATGTTCGTCACGCCGTCGGCGGCCTTGGTCACGAACGTCTCGGGCGCGCGCCAGCCGAGCTCCTTGAGGCGCGAAATGTCCATTTCCTCGAGGTCCATCACCACCTTGCCGGCCGCATCGCGCAACACGGCCTTGGGCGTCATGTCGACACGCGAATAGTTGTCGACGATCCACCGCTTGTTCGTGGAGAGGCGCGCGTCGTGCGTGCCGTTGCCGGGATCGAGCAGCACCATCCCCGTGCCGTCGAGGTTCACGCGGTACGTATGGGTGTAGTACGGGTTCTCGCCTGGCTCCCGGCCCACGCCGGCGACGACCGCGGTCCCCTTCACCGAATCAACGTCGACGAGACGCTCGGCACGCCATGCGCCGGATGTCAGTGCGCGTTTCAGCTTGCCCGCGTTGTCATACAGATAATAGTGGCCCCAGCCCGAACGCTCGGACCACCAGATGAAATCGCCGCCCGCCTTCACATACTTCACATTCTGCCGTTCGCTGGAGTTGTTCTCGACATCTTCGTGCAGCAGCTGCGTTGTCGTCTGCGACGGCAGTTCCATGTCGATGAGCTCGAAGTGCCGCTGCGTGCGATCGCGACGCACCATGCGTAAATGATCCGAGCCTTTGCCATTCCAGTGGATGTCGAAGAGCCGCTGGTCCTTCCATTTTCGAACAGTCGCCGGCGTGAGTGTGGTGTCGCCAACGCGGTACAGATAAAGCTCCTCTTGTCCGACATTCTCCTCACCGGGCATCGCGTAGGTGTAGCTCATCAGCTCCGGCCGCGGACTCGCCGTGTTGTTGACGAGGTACAACTCCTTCACCTTGCGCATATCCATTCGGGTCACGGCGAACGCTGTCGAGTCTGGTGACCAGGTCACGTACGCGCGCACACGAGGGTCGCGATTGACGGCACCCCGACCGCCGCCGCGGCCCTGTTGCACTCCGACAGAGTCGGTC
>JBOHTH010000101.1:0-4263 GCA_050733535.1 Gemmatimonadaceae bacterium
GTCTGCGGCCATCGCGCGGCCATCGCCGCCGGCTCCGCCGTCTGGACGATCGGAATCGACTCGCCGGCCACGTAGAACTTCACCATGCCGATGCCGCTGCGCATCGCGCCGCGCGCGGCGAGCATCACCGAACCGGCCATCCCCGGCGCGCCGCCGAGGATGGCGAGGCGTTTGCGCGTTCCCTTGTGCGCGGACGCCGAGATCGGCGGCACGGCATTGCGCACGATGGCCGCGTCCATGAGCGGGACAGCATCGCCCAAGGCCGCGCCCGCGCCCAACCCGATGTCGACGACGATGATCGCGCCGGCCGCATCACGGTTCACCAGCAGGCCGCGCTTCATCGCGCCGAACGCGACGGTGAGGTGCGCGCGGATGTACGCGCCCGGAGTCTCGCCGGTTGTTGCATCCACACCGCTTGGCACGTCGAGCGAGACGACGCGCGGAGCGCCGCTCGCGCGGGCGTATGCGATGCGCTCGATGGCATCCGCGATCGCACCGTGCGGCGCGCCGTGCGCTCCCGTGCCGAGCAGGCCGTCGACGATCACTCCCTCCGTTCCGTCCGGCACCGTGTGCGTGAGCCGCGCGCTCGCGGCCTCGCGCTCGGCGATCGCATCAGGCGTGCGCGCCGGCTCGACCTCGGCGAGGCGCACGCGCACACCGCGCCGCGCGAGCTCGCCCGCGAGCACCCACGCGTCACCGCCGTTGTTCCCGGGCCCCGCGAACACCGCCACGCCGCGCGAGGACTCCAGCGGATATCGCGCGAGCAAGAGACCGGCGGCAGTGCGACCCGCGGCCTGCATCAGCGAACGCGCGGGGACTCCGGCCGCGATCGCCGCGGCGTCGAGTTCCGCCGCCTGCGACGCGCTCACGACGCGGACGCTCATCGCAGTGTCAGCTGCCGGTCCGCGCTAGGCGGCCGGCGCGGCGTTCCAGGGATAATCGCGATCGAAGGTATCACGAAAATCGAATACGTCGGCAAAATCGTCGCGCGTGTCGGTGGGTTGGCTGAGCAGCAGGCCGAGATCGACGAGCGTGAAGACGATGTTGCCAAAGTCAGCGGTGGAGGTGACGCCCCAGTATTCGAGGACCATGCGCGCGAGGACACCATAGCGCTGGAGGGCGAGGTCGCGGCAGGCGCCGGCGAGCTCGTGGCCGGTGATGTGGCGGCGTTCGGTGAGGCGGGCCTGGCTGAACTCGAGGGCGGCGAGGACGAACAGATAAGCGCTCTCGTGAAAACGAGGGTCGCGCAGTCTGATGCGGTCCATGACGCCATCGCGGAAAGCCAATTCCGGCATACGCTCTCATTCCAGGGACGCTGTACCCACCGAAAAATGCTTCCGCGACGAACGGGGCACAACTGGATTACGGCACGGCCAGAGCTTGTCTCCGTTAACCACGAGCTATCTGATGCAAGACCGGGCAACTACCAGCTATCTGATGCAAGACCGTCAGATAGAAGACCACAGACTCTGTTGTCTTGCATCTGTCAATCTTGCATCTGATTACTCGTGCTTACCCGCGTTACCCGCGGTTCGCCGTTGCTGGATACAACGGAAACTCCCCCGCCAACGCCCGAACTTCCGCCCGCACCCGAGCCCGGACCGCCAAGTCCTCCGGCGCCGCAAGAACAGCGTCGATCAGCTCCGCGATCTTATCCATCTGTACCACTCCCATCTCCCTCGTTGTCACAGCCGGAGTCCCAATCCGAATCCCGCTCGTCACGAACGGCGACTGCGTCTCCTTTGGCACCGTGTTCTTGTTCACCGTGATGCCGGCCGCATTCAACGCCTGCTCGGCCGCCTTCCCCGTCAGACCTTTCGACCGAAGGTCGACCAGCATCAGATGATTGTCTGTCCCGCCGCTCACAATATTGAACCCACGCTTCGACAGCGCCGCCGCCAGCGCGCGCGCATTCTCGACGATGCGCATGCAGTACTGCTTGAACGACGGCTCCAGCGCCTCCTTGAACGACACCGCCTTGGCGGCGATCACGTGCTCCAGTGGCCCGCCCTGCGTGCCGGGAAATACAGCCTTGTCCACGGCCTTCGCATGTTCCGCTTTGCAGAGAATGAGCCCGCCGCGCGGCCCGCGCAGCGTCTTGTGTGTCGTCGTGGTGACGACATCCGCGTGCGGCACCGGCGATGGATACAGTCCCGTCGCGACGAGCCCCGCGAAGTGCGCCATATCCACCATGAAGATCGCGCCAACTTCTTTCGCCACCGCCGCGCACGCCGCAAAGTCGATCACCCGCGAGTACGCGCTGTACCCCGCGATGATCATCTTCGGCTGGTGCTCGAGCGCGAGATCGCGCATTTGCGCCATGTCGATCACGCCGTTGTCATCCACGCCGTAATGCACTGCGTGATATAGAATGCCGGAGAAGTTCACCGGCGACCCGTGCGTCAGGTGGCCGCCCTGCGAGAGGTCGAGCCCCAGCACCGTTTCGCCGGGCTTGAGAAACGCGAGATACACCGCAGCGTTCGCCTGCGCGCCCGCGTGCGGCTGCACGTTCGCATGTTCGGCGCCGAACAGCAGCTTGGCGCGATCAATCGCGAGCTGTTCCACCTTGTCCACCACTTCGCAGCCGCCATAGTAGCGTTTGCCCGGCAGCCCCTCGGCGTACTTGTTGTTGAGCGGTGATCCCATCGCCTCCAGCACCGCCGGCGACACGAAGTTCTCACTCGCAATCAGTTCGAGGCCATCCGACTGGCGCGCGCTCTCCTCCTCGATGAGCTGCGCGATCTCCGGATCGACTTCGCGCAACGCTTCACCGGGCGGACACCGGTCCCACATCGTCCAGTCAGTCACAGCGCTCTCACGCCTCCTCGAGTTCGATCTTCTCCACACGCCGTTCGTGGCGGCCGCCTTCGAACGGGGTCTCCAGCCATGCCCTGAGAATCGCGACGCCATCTTCCTCTGAAATAAAGCGCGCGGGAAGCACAAGCACGTTCGCGTCGTTGTGCTTGCGCGCCAGCGACGCGATCTCCGGCGTCCACGCCACCGCGGCCCGCACATGCGGATGCCGGTTGGCAACATACGACATTCCCAGCCCGGTCCCGCACATCAAGACGCCGCGCTTCACCTCGCCGCTCGACACCTGTTCCGCGAGCGGATGTCCGTAGTCCGGATAATCCGTCGACGCCGGCGACGACGTGCCGAGATCCTGCACGTCGAACCCGAGCGCCGCGAGCGCACTCGAGATTTTCTCCTTCATCTCGAAGCCCGCGTGGTCCGACGCGATCGGAATCCGCTCTTTCACCGAAACACCTCAGCTCTTGCGCGGCCATTGCGGCCAGGTCTTTGTCAGCCCGCGAACCGCTGCAACGCGACGCTCGGCGAGCTCGTCCGCAGCCTCGTAACTCGGGATCCCCTTTTCCTTCGCGATCGCATAGACACCGAGCAGCGTGTCGAAAATCTCGTCAGCCTTCCGCAGCGCACGCTCGCGCGTCCATCCGGCGAGCTCGCTGTACACGTTGATCACACCGCCCGCGTTCGCGACGAAATCTGGTGCGTAGAGAATATTCCGCTTTTCGAGCGCTTCGCCATGCTTGCGTGCCTCGAGCAGCACGTTGTTCGCACCGCCGCAGACGATCTCGACCTTGAGCTGGGGGATGGTGTCGTCGTTGATCGTCGCGCCGAGCGCGCAGGGCGCGTAGATATCCGCTTTCTGCGAGTAAATCTCGGTCTCGCTCACGGCCTTCGCGCCATACTCCTTCACCGCGTGCGCGACCTTCTCCGCGCGAATGTCGGTGACGATCAGCCTGGCACCGGCGGCCGTCAACTCCTTCATCAGATAGTTGCCGACGTTTCCCAGCCCCTGCACGAGGATCGTCTTGCCGCTGAGCGACGACGAACCCCAGCGCCATTTCGCACTGGCTTCGATCGACCGGAACACGCCGTGCGCCGTCACCGGCGACGGGTCACCGGACCGGTTCGCGAGGCCGGCGACGTACTCCGTTTCCATGTGCACGTAGTCCATGTCCGCCGTGCCCGTGCCGACATCTTCCGCGGTGACATAACGCCCGCCGAGCGATTCCACAAAACGCCCGTGCGCGCGGAAAATCATTTCGCGATTCGCTGTGCGGTTGTCGCCGATGATCACCGACTTTCCGCCACCGAGGTTCAATCCTGCGACCGCGTTCTTGTACGTCATGCCGCGCGAGAGCCGGAGCGCGTCCGTTACCGCCTCGTCGTCCGTGGCATAATTCCAAAAACGGCAGCCGCCGAGCGCGGGTCCGAGGGTGGTGTCGTGGATCGCGATCA
>JBOHTH010000102.1:0-1943 GCA_050733535.1 Gemmatimonadaceae bacterium
TGCGGCAGTCGCACCACGCCAACGCGCACGCCGCGCGCAACGGCCGCGTCCGCGGCCTCCTCGGATGCCTTGCGCGGATTGGAATGGTCGCGCGGAAAGCGATCGTCCTCGTTGGTGGGGCGATCCGGCTGGGCAAGTCCGACGCCGGATGTTACAAGGAGCGGCCGGTCGGAGCCCGCGAGCGCGCCGGCCATCGCATCGATCGCGCGACGGTCGGTCTCGCAGTTCTCCTCGAATTTCGAGAAGTCGTGAATGAAGGCGGTGTGAATCACGCCGTCTGAAGCCGCCGCGCCGCTCCGCAGGCTGTTCAAGTCATTCAGCGCTCCGCGCTGAACGTCGGCGCCGGCCTTCGACAGCCGCTCGGCCGACGCGTCGGAGCGGGCGAGCCCGAGCACCTGATGCCCTGCGGCCAGAAGCTCCGGCACTATTGCCGAACCGATGAATCCGCTCGCGCCGGTCACGAAAACACGCATGGTGATGTCTCCCTGTTGAGGTCCTCCCCAAGTCTCGCACCGCGTGTTATCCTGTTACAGTCGTGACTTTATACAGGTATAATGATCACCAGCGTCAGAGCCGCAGCTAAAAGAAAGAACGCGCTCGGCGCGTTCTTGCGAGACCGCCGCGCAAAGCTCGACCCCGCGTCCTTCGGGATTCCATTGCAGCGCCGGCGCACGCCGGGTCTGCGTCGCGAAGAGGTCGCCCAGCGCGCCAATGTCAGCGCGACCTGGTACACATGGATCGAGCAAGGGAGGGGCGGCGCCCCGTCCGCAGACGTGCTCGACCGGATCGCGCGAGCGCTCATGCTCACGGACGCTGAGCGAGAACATCTCTTTCTCATCGGGATCGGGCGGCCGCCGGAGCCACGCTATCAGCCCGTCGGCAGTGTGTCACCGAGACTTCAGCGCGTGCTGGACGCGTTCCCATTCAGTCCAGCGCTGATCAAGACGCCGACGTGGGATGTGATCGCGTGGAACCGCGCCGCGACGGTGGTGCTTACCGATTACGCCGCGATCGAGCCGTCGCAGCGGAACATCCTTCGCCTGATGTTTTGCGCGCCGCAGGTGCGCGCGGCCCAGCCGAACTGGAAAAGCGTGGCCAAGTTCGTCGTCGGGGCGTTCCGCGCCGACGTCGCGCGCGCCGGTGCGACAGAAGAGGTGAAGGCGCTGGTCGACGAACTCAGCAGGCTCAGCCCGGAGTTCGCCACCCTATGGCAGGACACCGATATCGCGTCGCACGGCGGCGGCGCGAAGCAGATCAATCATCCGAAACTCGGGCTGATCGAGATGGAATTCTCGGTGTTCGCGGTCGACGGCCGGTCCGATCTTTCTATGATCGTGTACAATCCGGCAACGCAGAAGGTCGCTGATCGTATCAGGCGGTTCATCAAATGATCCATGATGTCGTCATTGCCGGCGCCGGTCCGTTAGGGCGCGCCGCCAACCCCCCGCACTCGTCCGGCCAGCGCCGCCTTCACGGCGGCATACGCATCCACAACGCCCGCCGTGCGCGACATATCGCCAAAACGAATCTTGCCGCGCGGGTCGCCCGGCTTGCTCACCTCGATGCCCGGCAACTGCCGCGAAGTGCGCAGAATCAGCGCGCGCACTTCGGCGGCCGTGAGATCCGGGAAGTACGCCATCAGCAGCGCCGCCACGCCGGACACCACCGGCGCCGACATGCTCGTGCCGCTCTACATCCCCGATTTTCCGCCAGGCAACGTGGAGAGGATGTCCACGCCGGGCGCGAACAGATCCACGGTCTGCTTGCCATAGTCCGTGAACGGCGCCGCGAGTTCCGCCAAGCCATTCCACGACGACGCGCCGACTTCGATCCAGTTCGCGGCCCGGTTGCCGTCAAGCAGCTTCGGGTTCGGATACTCCGGGATCGAGTCGGTGTCTTCGCCGTCGTTGCCCGCCGCGTGAACCATCAGCACGCCCTTCGAC
>JBOHTH010000103.1:0-10652 GCA_050733535.1 Gemmatimonadaceae bacterium
CCTGCTCTCGGCAGACCAGCGGCGCAAGCTGCCGGACATCGTCACGACGTCGCTCGACCCGTGGTATCTGCAGTCGATCCGGTCCGGAACGGCCGGCTCCGGCGCGAACCCGTTCTCCAACACCGCCGCCGCATTCGGCGGTTCAGCGGTGAGGATCATCGTACGGTGACGCGGTCCGGCATGCACGCACATTTGCTTGATTCCCACTTCCGCGAGTTGAACATGAAATCCATCACATTGAGCTTTGCGATTGCCCTTTCGGCGACCGCGTCCATGGCGGGAGCGCAGCAGCTTCCGCAGCCGGTGCCGCTCGGTCCCGTGACGGCGATGTCGACCGAGCCGATGTCCTCCGTCGCGCAGGTCCGCGCTCTGCCGGGCGGTCGGGTTCTCGTTCACGACCTCACCGGACGTCGCGTGCTCATGTTCGACTCGACGTTCAAGAACGCGACCGTCGTCGCCGACACGACTGGCGCGACGGGAAACGCCTACGGATCCCGCCTTGGCGGGCTCATCGCGTACCGCGGCGATTCGTCGCTGTTCGTGGATCCGCAGTCGATCTCGATGCTGGTGATAGATGGCAGCGGGAAGATCGTGCGCACGATGGCGGCTCCGCTCCCGAACGAGGTCAACCAGCTGATCGGTGGCCAAAACGGAACGCCGGGGTTCGACCCGCAGGGGCGCTTGGTGTACCGCGCGCAGCTACGGCTGCAAGGTCTTGGACGGGGCGGCACGCCCGGTCAGTTCCAGATGCCGCAGCTTCCGGAGTCGTCGCTGGTCGTGCGCGTCGACCTGAAGTCACGCAAAGTCGACACTGCGGCGACGTTCCGCATTCCGAAGATCAACCTCAACGTAACGCGCGACGACAATGGGCGCGTCATGGTGACGCCCACGGTGAACCC
The DNA here is from genome assembly GCA_050733535.1 of Gemmatimonadaceae bacterium. Lineage (GTDB taxonomy): Bacteria > Gemmatimonadota > Gemmatimonadetes > Gemmatimonadales > Gemmatimonadaceae > Fen-1231. The sequence continues at coordinate 900 of JBOHTH010000103.1, forward strand.
GATACCGTGGACCGACGACTGGGCGATGCTCGCGGATGGCACGATCGCGATTGTCCGCGGCCAGGACTATCGCGTGGATTTCGTGTCGCCCGACGGGAGGGTGACTGCGGGTCCGAAGATTCCCTTCGACTGGCAGCGTCTCTCTGACGAAGACAAGACTAAGATCATCGACTCGACGAGGACCGCCATCGAGGCGCAGCGCGCCGCGCAGATCGCGGCGAACGCGCTCGCGAACCCGGAAGCGGCCAAGGCGGACAGTGCGCGGAATGCCGCCGCCTCCGGCAGGCAGCGGGCGACTGCGGATGGCGGCGGGAACCTGATCATCGTGGGAGGGCGCGGCGGCGGGCCCGGACCCTCCGGGCCGATCGGGTTCACGCCGCCGCCGCTCCAGTTCGTCACACCGAGCGAGATGCCCGACTATCGGCCGGTGTTCAGACAGGGCGCGTCGCGCGGGGACGAGGAGGGAAACCTCTGGATCCGCACGAGCAACGTGTCGGCGAGCGGAACCGAGTACGACGTGATCGACAACAATGGCGAACTGAAGGACCGTGTGCTGGTTCCGCAGGGCCGGGTCATCGCGGGGTTCGGACCCGGCGGTGTGGTTTACTTGGGGGCGCTAGATGTCGCCGGCATTGCCCACGTTGAGCGCGCTCTGGCTCGCTGAGGCGGCGCTACAACAAGAACTCAGGTTCGAAGCTCTAGGGTGGCGCAATCAAGTGGCTTGACGTGTCCTGTTGGGTTTTCGAATATTGGGCGTGAGTGTTGTGCCACCTAGTCGCGGTGCTCGAGCCGCCATTTCGAGGAGTGCCAGCTTATGAAGCGTAAACTGCGGCGTCTATTGGTTGTTTCAAGTGGATTCGCGCTGATCCTCGCCTTCGGTCGGCCGTCGCCTGCTGAGGCGCGGGCGCAAGCGTTCAGCGTCTACTGTGCTCCCGACTGCGGGAGTTGCGAAGCGATCTGCATGTCGGAAGGGCTATCAATGACATCTTGCGACTGGGGCGGCGACGGCTACTGCGATAACGAGTTTTTGTGTGGATGCGCCCGTGCATCTTAGGGTCGCGAGTCTTCGAGCGGAGCACTAATGGCACGGTCCATCGCGGCAACTCTTGGCGGAGTAGTTGATGTTGCTACAGGAGTAGTTGCCATATGCGTTGTTGCGGTGACCGTACATATTTTTCTTTTTAAGCCGAACGGCTCGGTCGATAATTCACCCGCCGAGTCGAAGGATTGGCCCACCGTGGTCAGCAAGGGGCAGTTCCGTGGCTCGCCGAACGCCTCAGTCGTGATTGCTGAATTCGCGGATTTTCAATGTCCGTTTTGCGCCAGGTTCGCCAAGCTGGTCGAGAATCTACGAGCGCGGTACCCCAACGACGTGCGCGTAGTTTTCCGTCATTTTCCCTTGCCCGGTCATGCCGAAGCCTACGTCGCGGCCCGCGCTGCAGAATGCGCGGGGCGACAACGTCAGTTCTGGCCAATGCACGACGAACTTTTTAGGTCTCAAGACTCGCTCGGCAAATTGCCGTTTCGTGAGATCGCTCGACGCGCAAACGTACCTGACTTGAAACTGTTTCAGGCATGCGTTGATGAGAGAACGGTGGTAAATGCGATTGAGAACGATGTTGCGCTGGGAAAAAGGGTCAGCGTTCTTGGCACTCCAACCGTGATGATAAACGGCATGCGGTTCCCTCGCCCGCCCGACTCACTTCAGTTGGACGAACAAGTTCGCAAGGCATTGAACGTGCGCTAGGCGCGAAACGCTTTGTTGAGTCGCCGGCGTGCGGGCGGCGCTCCGCTATCCGCGAACTCAGGGTTATTGCCAGCGGCGTGTCCCACCAAGGGGCGCGCCGCCTTTCGTTGCTAGGAGGCGCCGTCGTAGCACCGGGTGCGCTAAGGGAGCGTAGACGGGCATGTTCTCGTCCCGACCGCCCGCTGAGGCCGCTGATACTGTGTTTGCGGTGATTCAAGGTAGCGTGCGCGCAAAGTGTGGCCTCGTACTCAGCCGGCTGAGGGTTCTCTTTGCGATCTGAGTTCGATCGCAACACGCGCTGTCATTCAGGGAACACTAGTGGTGGCGCGTTCGAGCCGGGCCGAGGCTCCGTCCAAGACACCCATATACACGACGTGATGGGGGCCAAACCCTACAAGCATTCTCCCCGAGGGGAGAGCAACGCGACCGAGGAGGTTCCCACGGTGATCCACCACGTCATAGCAGTTGGATCCATTGAACATCGTTGTTGTTCGAATCCAGAGGTGTCCGTCGTCGTCTCCCAAGGCCGCTCCTTGCCGAAATGCGGGAACGTAGTCTGGCATTTCGCTCAAGGGAACGAATTCTATGGTTTGCGACTCGCTATTGCGCGGTGCTGACGGCGAGGGCGATTGCAGTTGAGGTGAGCGACGGGTCCGTGATGCCACCTTCGTGTCGTTCGCTGTGTCGCCGAGGCCGACCACGGACGTGCGTATTTTCACCATTTCAAGGCGCGTTGAGTCGATGATCGCCGATTTATCCTCGTCTTTCAGTCGCCGCCAGTCGAATGGGATCTTCGCCCGAGGACTCCAATGATTGGTTGTGTCCAAGAACTCTACGGAATAAGCTCGGCCACGGATAACCGCGATAGAGCCGTCGGAGAGCACTGCCCAGTCGTCGGCCCACGCTAGGGGACTCACCTGCGCGACCGTCCGAAAACTATGACCGTCATCCCCTCGCGGCGCGACCGTCATCGAGATTCTGGGGATCGCCACGTACGTCAGCGTGTCAACGTGTCGAGACGTGAGGCTTACTCGCAGCAACGGAGCCGAATCCGGCATCTCTGGCATGCCTCGCTTCGCCGAGTACGCCCATCGAACCGCGCCTCGGTAGACCAAGCGGCCTTCGCGGTCCAGACGCGGCGCGCCGAACGGACCGCCGATCAAAGCTCCCGCGTCTGAGGGTCTCGGTATCGCAAGCGTTCGTACGACGTTTCCATTTCCGTCAAGGAGGAGCATGCTGAGAGAGGATGGATCGACGAAGAAGCTGGAGTCGCCGCGTAGCTGTATCAGGCCGCCCAAACCTGAACCGTACAACCTCGCAGTGGCGGCTGTCGTGTCAGCAATCACCCTGACTAGGCGCAGCGCTGTGTCGAGCAGAACGACGCGGCGCGAAGCATTGTCGTTGACGATAACGTCGCCGTTCGAGAGCACGCGCACTTGAGACACTGCACCGAAGAGTTCGGATGATCGCGCTGGATACGCTGTTATTTGGCGGACAACTGGTGCCGTCTGGCGTGCAAGCGCGGGCATTGTCGGCGCAAAGATCGCGACGAGCAGGACGCTGATTGGCAAACGGCTTTGCTTTCGCATTGTGCCTCCAGTGATGCGCGTTAGAGTAGCTGTCGCTTGACGCAGTCGCACAGACGCCGAATCGAGCGCAGGACACGCGCGCCAAATGCGCGCGTTCGAGCGATGGACTGAATCTCACCGGCTTGTGCCGGTAGCTCGGGAAGTGTCGCGCGCGATGCCTAAACTAGCAGAGTTCCGGATGCCTGTGCACGACGGAGTCGCGCAATGAGACGGTTTCATGGTGAGCATTGTTGTGGGGGCTCCCAGACACTATTGCGCCATTTCTTTCGTCAAGCGCCGGTGAGCGCAATGGATAGCTCATCGTGACGGCACTCCGTGCTTAGGCGCTTTTGCGCCACTCGCTTACACTTTTGTGCCATTCGTCTCCGGTCACACCAGCGACAAGTGTTTCGTGCCGTTTTGCGCCAGTTGCGTCGCTTGCCAGGCGACCATATCTATGATCCACGTTGTGCGATCAAACCCTTCACTGCAAGGAGGAATCGACCATGAGTCATGCGAAGATTCGAGCGTTTGCGACTGTCGCGATCGTAGTAAGTGGAGCGACACTCTTGATGTCGCGGACGGCCAGCGCAAGCGTTCATCGGCTCGACTGCTATGATGACGCGTGTGAGTACTCGGACACCATGTGCACCTCGATCGGCTACGGGTGGGCGCAATTGAATAACTATTCGTGCAACGCGGACGGCAGTATGGATATCGATTTCACCTGCAAAGCGACCTGAAGTTGCCCAGTTCTCCGATCATCCTGACGTCGGCGCTGCCATTGACGCTTCTATTCGCGGTGCCCATGTCCGCTGGCTGCCAAGCTGCGCAAGGCGACGTCACCGCGCATGTTAGGGTCGCGCCGGCGCCAGGATACCTCGGGTACGGAATACACTTAGAGGTTCGGAAGATTGCGGGCGGCGTTGGCATGCTCGTCCCGCCGGTTGTCGTTACCGATGTCGAATCCAACTCGCCCGCGGATCGGGCGGGCATTCGCGTCGGTGACATCGTATTGTCGATCAACGGCGTCGACGTTTCGCACGCGACCACCCCGAAGGCGTCGGCACCGCTGGTGGTAGGGTCGCATCAGGTGCTCGAGTTGCAGCGCGGCGACTCGGTGTTTCACAGGACTCTAACTGCGATCGCTCGTCCTAAGCGCGCTCCATAATAAAAGCAAAAAAGAACGTGATGTGACGCGCATCCGGGTTCATGCAGCTTGACCGGTTGAATCGATTTGTGAAGGTGAGAGTTGGCGGGCTGGCTGTCTCCGAACGCCTTATGAACTCCTTATATCGGAAATCGGCACCCCCTGTTGAGACCGCCGCGACCCTAGTCGTCGTGGCCTGCGCTCTCATAGTTACGGCGCTCGCAGTCCGTCACGAGATTGGATCGCGCCAACAGTCCTCGATCGCCGCGGTGAGCAAGTTCATCCCAGAATGGCGTAAGCTGGCAGAGGTGGGCCACAGGACGGGTCCCGCGCGAAGTGCGGTCACGATTATCGAGTTCGCCGATTTCGAATGCCCGGCCTGCCGAGCGTTCGCCAAGACCCTTCGCCTTATCCATGCGAAGTACCCGAACGACGTCAGCGTGGTCTTTCGCCACCTCCCGCTCGGAGCGATTCATCCAAGCGCCTGGGATGCCGCTCGAGCAAGCGAGTGCGCCGCGAAGGAAGCGAGCTTTGAGCGCGTGAGTGACGTTCTTTTTGCGGCGCAGGACTCCCTCGGTATCGTCCCTTGGGCTTCACTCGCGGCCAGAGCCGGTGTGTTGCATCTCGGTGCGTTCAACCTGTGCATGGCCTCGACCACGCCGGATTCTACCGTGAGACGGGATTCGATCGTGGCGGGCCAACTAGGCTCGCGCTCGACTCCAACTGTGATCGTCAACGGGATGAGATTCGCGGGAGGTGTTCCGTTCGGGGTTCTGGATTCGCTCGTTCGTCAAGTCAGAGTGAACCCTCGCAAAGGTGAACCGAGCGGCGATCCAGTATCCGGCGGAAAGGTCGTTCCCGGCTCTGTTCGGCCGTAGAGTGCATTCTGATGCCACGTTCCGCCGTTGCGCGGAGGAGGGGGTCGTGCCAGGCGTGCTTTGCAGTTTTCACCGAACCGAGTCAGATCGTCGCGCTCGTGTCGCTGTTAGAGTATCAGGGACCTGGCTCCGTGGGACTCTTGCCGGCGCCCCGCGAGTCGCGCTATTTGTCCTGCTCGCACCCGCGGCAGTCGCGCAGAGCATCCGTCCAAGCCAACCAGCACTAGTGGCGCAGGACATAGGACGAGCCCATGTCGAGATCGCATACCATCGTCCCGTCGCTAGGAATCGGCTACTCTTCGGCGCGCTAGTCCCATGGAATCGCCCATGGTCGCCGAGCGCCGACACGGCAGCCCGATTCAGCACTACGGCCCTAATCCAAATAAACGGGGCTCCCCTTCCGCCCGGGACGTATAGCCTCTTTGCCATACCAGATTCGTTGTCGTGGACGTTCGTCTTCAGTTCAAAGTATCCTGCTCATCACCTCGCGTTTAGGGATCGGGTTGAAGTTCTGAGGGTCACATCGATTCCGCGGCACGAAGCATACATGGAGACACTCGGATTCTACTTCCCGACTGTCGACGCCGACTCGGCCGACCTCGTCCTACACTGGGGCACAACCGTTGTCTCAATGCACATCACGGCGCGCTAAAGTATGACGATCCGTCGAGTCAAAAAGTTGTGGCGGTGGCCGTTGGGTACCCAACGCCTAGCCGTGCGTGCTGGTGCGCACTGGGTGCGGGAGCAATGGTAGGAGGGTGAAGCCGTTGCACGGGCCTGACCACGGCTTCATCGCGCACCTCGAGCGCGCGACGGTCAAGTAACGGCGTGGTTGGCTCGTGAGAGTGGCGTGCCCCATATTGGGCACGCCGCTCTTTCGTTTTTCCACCCTACGGAGGGACCATGAACAAGAAATTCATCACGGCAGTTGTCGTCGCGTTCGTGATGTTTACCGCGCTCGGCTACCTCGTGCACGGCTACCTCCTCGCCGACGACTACGGGCGCTTCCCGAATCTCTGGCGCACCGCGGCCGAGACGACGAAGCACATGCCGTTCATCCTCCTCGCGAATCTCGTGATGGCGGTCGCCTTCGTGTGGATCTACCAGCAAGGCCACCAGAACAAGTCGTTCGTGATGCAAGGACTTCGCTATGGTATCGCGATGGCGGCGCTCGTGCCCGCCGGAAAGTTCATCACGTACTTCGCGATCCAGCCGATCCCGCATTCGATCGCTCTTCACCAGATCCTGTTCGACGGTGCGGCGATCGTGCTGACGTCATTGGTAGTCGCGCGGATCTACAAATAGTACAGCTTGAGGCAACTGTCATCTTTCTGTCACATATCAACACGCAGGTTCAACGCCGCGTGAATCTGATGTTGATCACGAATTCACTTCAGCCCCTACGTGCATATGCGAGCCCGCTCGTCCTTCGCCCGTTTGATTCCCCTCCTCCTCGTCGGCGTCGCCCTCCCGCTCGCGGCACAGACTCCCGACGCGGCAACCATCGCCTCAATGAAGTGGCGGTCCATCGGCCCAGTGAACATGGCCGGCCGCATCACCGATGTCGAAGGCGATCCACACGATGGAAAAACTTTCTACGTCTCCGGCGCGACAGGCGGAATCTGGAAGACCGACAACGCCGGCACGACGTTCGTTCCGCTCTGGGATCACGGGCCCATCGCGTCGATGGGCGACATCGCGCTCTCCGCGAGCGATCCGAAAATTATTTGGGCGGGAACCGGTGAGCAGAACTCCCGCAACAGTGTTTCGCCCGGCTACGGCGTGTACAAGTCGGTGGACGGCGGCGCGAACTGGACGTCGGTTGGCCTCGACAAGACGGAGCAGATCGGCCGCATCGTCATCAACCCGACCAATCCGAACATCGTCTACGTCGCCGCGCTCGGCGCGCAGTGGGCGTCGAACCCCGAACGTGGTCTGTACAAAACCACCGACGGCGGCAAGACGTGGACGATGAGCAAGTTCATCAGCGATAAAGCCGGGTTCGTGGATGTCGCGATGGACCCGCGCGACCCGAACACACTCTACGCCGCGAGCTGGCAGCGCGTGCGCAAGCCCGCGTACTTCCTGAGCGGCGGCCCCGGATCGGCGCTCTGGAAGACGACCGACGGCGGCTCGAGCTGGCACGAGATCAAGGGCGGTGGATTCCCCTCGACGGAAAAGGGGCGGATGAACATCCAGATCTCGCACAGCAATCCGAACATCGTCTACGTGATGGTCGAGGCTGACTCCGTTCGCGGCAAGAAGCCGCAGCGCCTGCTGAGCGGGCTGTATCGTTCGGCAGACGCGGGGAAAACGTGGAAGTGGATGAGCACCGTCGACAACCGCCCGTTCTATTTCTCGCAGATCCGCGTCGATCCCAAGAATCCGAATCGCATCTATCGCCTCGCCGTCGACATGCAGTTCTCCGACGACGGCGGGCACTCGTGGCGCCTCGGCATGCTCGGCCAGCACGAAGACTACCACGGCATGTGGATCGATCCCAACGACCCTGAGCACTACATCATCGGCGGCGACGCCGGAATCTTCCAGACGTGGGACCGCGGCGGCAACTACGACGCCGTGAACAACATGGCGATGGGGCAGTTCTACGGCGTGAGCTATGACTTCCAGGTGCCGTACCGCGTGTGCGGCGGGCTTCAGGACAACGGGTCGTCGTGCGGCTGGAGTCGCCGTCGCAACGGCGAGCTGCACATGGACGATTGGTTCGCGCTTTTCGCCGCCGACGGACTCCGCACCGCGCAGGACCCGAACGATCCGAACATCATCTACTACGAATCGCAGGGCGGCAACATGTCGCGGAAGGACCTCGCGACGGGCGAGACCGTGAGCATCAAGCCGCGCACGGTGACGGCGAACACCTTCGGCGTGCAGATCGAGCGCATCAAGGGTGACGGCACCACACCGCTCACCGCCGCGCAGCAGCAGCAGATCGCCGGGATCCGCGCGACGATGAAGCGTGAAATGTCCGACCCGAACGTCGCGACGCGGTGGAATTGGAACACACCGTTCATCCTCTCGATCCACGATCCCAACGTCATCTACAGCGGCGCCGACAAGGTCTTCAAGTCGGTGCAGAAGGGTTCGTCGCCGTTCGCCATCTCACCGGATTTTTCGGCGGCGAACCTCGACTGGATCCGCGTATCGAGCGGCTTTGACGAAAACGGCGACGCAGCAAAGGACGCGTCCGGCGGCATCACGCGCGACGCGACGGGCGCAGAAGAGAACGCGACCATCGTTTCGCTTGCGGAGTCGTCGATTCGCGCGGGGCTGGTGTTCGCCGGCACCGACGACGGCAAGCTGGAGATGACGCGCAACGACGGCGGCTCGTGGGAGAACATTGGCGGGCATTTCCCGGGCGCGCCCGCGGTGATTCACGTGATCGGCATCGAGCCGTCGCATGTGGACTCGGCGACGATCTACGCGGCGCTCGACAATCACCGCGAGAACGATTTCAAGCCGTACCTGTACGTGACGCACGACTGGGGGAAGACGTGGACGTCGATCGCGTCGAACCTGCCGTCGTCGGGCCGTCCCGGCTCCGTGTACGTCGTGCGCGAAGATCCGGTGAACCCGAACCTGCTTTACTGCGGAACCGAAGTCGGCGCGTGGGCGTCGCTCAACAAGGGCGCGAGCTGGTTCCAGCTCTCGGGCAACCTGCCGGTCGTTCCGGTCTACGACCTGCAGATCCAGCCGCGCGATCACGAGCTGATCGCCGGAACGCATGGGCGCGCCGTGCAGATTCTCGACGTCGCGCCGCTCCAGCAGATGAAGCCGGCGGTGCTCTCGGCGCAGACGTATCTGTTCCAGCCGACGACGTCATACATCTACGCGCAGATGATCCAGGGTTCTCAGCCGCGCGCGCAGCGGCCATGGATGGGCGATGGCGGGCCGAGCGGCGCCGAGATCGAGTATCGGCTTGCGTCGGCGACGACGGGCCCGGTGCACGTGCTCGTGGTGAACGCGGCGGGTGATACCGTCGCGAAACTCACCGGTACGCAGAACGCCGGAATCAATCATGTGTCGTGGAACTTCACGATCGGCGCGGGAGAGGCCGGTGGGCGCGGCGGTCGTGGCGGCGGTGGTGGCCGCGGTGCCGTCGGTCCGGTTTCACCGACGCGCCCGTCGGAATCGCAGGCGGCGCCGGATTCGTCAGGCTCGCCAGCTGAAGCCGTCGTATCCGGTGCGGGCCGTGGTGGGCGCGGCGGCGGCGGATTCGGCCGCGGCGCGGCGATGGAGGCGGAGACCGGAGATTACCGGGTCGTGCTGGAAGTGGGAGGACAGACGATGACGCAGGTTCTTCGCGTCGTGAAAGTCGAGCCGGGGCAGGTTTCGGTTCGGTAACTAAGAGGGGAACAAAGAGGGGGGAGCGGGGAGCGGGAAGTTGAGGGG
>JBOHTH010000104.1:0-4762 GCA_050733535.1 Gemmatimonadaceae bacterium
CGTGATGGCGCACGAGTCGTTCGAGGACCCGGCGACCGCCGCGCTGATGAACGAGCACCTGGTGGCGATCAAGGTGGACCGCGAGGAGCGGCCGGACGTGGACGCCGTCTACATGACCGCCACCCAGGCCATGACCGGGCAGGGCGGCTGGCCGATGACGGTCTTTCTCACGCCCGCGGGCGAGCCGTTTTACGGAGGCACCTACTTTCCGCCGGAAGACCGCCACGGAATGCCGGGATTTCGGCGACTGCTGCTCTCGGTGGCGGACGCGTGGCGGCTGAAGCCGGACGACATCGAACGCGCGGCGGCGTCGGTGCGGGAGGTGTATGCTGCTTCGCGTCCGAAGACCGGAGACCGAGGACCGAAGACCGAAGACCGAGGACAGATTTCTCCCGACACGCTCGATCGCGCCGCCCGTGACTTGTTCGCGCGGTTCGAGCCGATGATGGGCGGGTTCGGCGGGGCGCCAAAGTTTCCGGGCACCATGGCGCTGGATTTCCTCCTCCGGCGATGGGCGCGCACCGGCGACGCGCAGGCGCTGCACATCGTGCGGCACTCGTTCGCGAAGATGGCCCGCGGCGGAATCTACGATCAGGTGGGCGGTGGCTTCCATCGATATGCGGTCGACGCTCGCTGGATCGTGCCCCACTTCGAGAAGATGCTCTACGACAACGCGCTCCTCGCGCAGCTCGGCGTGCACCTCTGGCAGGCGACGGGCGATGCAGAGGTGCGGCGCGTAGCCGGGGAGACGCTGGACTGGGTGCTCGCCGAGATGACGGATGCCGCCGGTGGATGGTATTCGTCACTCGACGCGGACAGCGAGCACGAGGAGGGAAAGTTCTATGTCTGGTCGATTGCCGAGCTGACGCGGGTGCTTGGCGCCGACGCGCCCGCGGCGATCGCGCACTGGGGCGCGACCGCCGCGGGGAACTTCGAGGGCGCGAACATCCTGACCGTGCGCGATGCGAATGATGGCGTCGATCCGTCGGCCGTGTCCCGCTGGCGCGCGGCGCTGTACGCGGTGCGTGCGAAGCGCGTGTGGCCGGCGCGTGATGAAAAGATCCTCGCGTCATGGAACGGCCTCATGCTGCGCGCGATGGCGGAGGGCGCGCGCGTGCTGGGCAACGCGCGTCATCGCGATGCGGCGCTCCGGAACGGCGACTTCCTTTGGCGCGAGATGGTGCGCGACGGGCGCGTGTATCGCACACACACGCGCGGCGAAACGCGGATCGCGGGCTTCCTCGAGGACCAGGCCGCGGTAGGACTGGGGTTCGTCGCGCTGTACCAGCTGACTTTCGATCGCACATGGTTCGACCGGGCGCGCGTGCTGTGCGACGTGTGCGTCGCTCGTTTTCGCGATGCGGAATCCGGAATGTTTTTCGACACCGCGTCCGACGCCGAGGTGCTCGTCACTCGTCCGCGCGACATCATGGACAACGCCACGCCGGCGGGCTCGTCGCTCGCGGCCGAGTTGCTGCTCGCGATCGCCGAGGTCACCGGTGACTCCGCGTTGCGCGCAGAGGCGGCCGCGATCGCGGACGCGGAAGCGGAGCCCATGGCGCGTTACGCGACGATGTTCGGCCATCTGCTCGGCGTGGCGGACACACTGGTGAGCGGCGCGATCGAGGTGGCGATCGCGGGAGAGCCCGGCGAGGAGGATTTCCGCGCGCTCACCGCGGCGGTGGCTGCGCGATATGTGCCGGGGCTCGTGATGGCCGGCGGGAGTGGTGAAGCGGTGAGAGGGATGGAGTTGATGGAAGCGCGAGCGATGATCGATCGGCGCGCGACGGCGTATGTGTGCAAGGGTTATGCGTGCGAACTGCCGGTGGTGGGTCCTGAGGCGCTTGGCGACCAGCTGGCGGTGATCGGCCGGTGATTGACCGCTAGAGATCAGCGCAACTCTTCACGATGTTCCCGCAGGCCTCGCAGATGAGCTTGCATTTGCGCCACACGAGCGCCTCGGCGCCGCAGTGGTCGCACGTCTCGACCGAAGACCGAAGACCGAGGACCGAACTCGCCGAGTGGCCGCCCGGCGGGGCGCCGCTGATTCTGCATGACGCGGCCTCTTCGGTCTTTGGTCTTTGGTCTTCGGTCATCGGTCTTCGGTCCTCGGTCTTCATTCGAAATCCAGCGCCAGATTCAGCGCCGGCGCCGAATGCGTCAGCGCTCCAACCGAAATCCGGTCGACCCCGGTCTCGGCGATCCCGCGCACAGTGCCCAGGTTCACGCCGCCACTCGCCTCTGTGACACAGCGGCCGCGGGCGATCGCGACGCACTCGCACATCGCATCGTTTGGCATGTTGTCGAGGAGGATGCTCTCCGCACCGGCGTCCACCGCGATTTGTGCCTGACGCGGCGTCTCGACCTCGACCTGCACGGGCGTGCCGGCCGGGGCGTAGTCGCGCACGCGTTTGACGGCCAGGGCGACGTCGCCGTCAACCGCAGCGAGGTGGTTGTCCTTGATGAGCACGGCGCTCGCGAGGTCCGAGCGATGATTGACGCCGCCGCCGCAGCGCACCGCGTACTTTTCCAAGCGGCGCCATCCCGGGAGCGTCTTGCGCGTGTCGACGATGGCGGCGCGAGTGCCCCGGACGGCGTCGACGAACCGGTGCGTCAGCGACGCAATGCCCGACAAGTGCTGCATGAAGTTGAGCGCCGTGCGCTCCGCGGCGAGCAGCCCGCGCGCGTGGCCGGAGAGGTAGAGGACAGTTTCGTCGCGGCGCAGCCACTTGCCGTCCTCGGCGTCCACCCGGATTTCGACGCGTTCGTCGAGCACGCGAAACGCGGCAAGTGCGAGTGCAACGCCCGCCACGACACCCGGCTCGCGCACGACCAGCCTCGCGCGCGTGCGCCGCGTCGGCAGGATTGTTGCAAGCGTCGTCACGTCCTCGAACGCGGCGTCCTCGTCGAGCGCGCCCTGCACGAGCGCGAGGATGCCGGCCTCACTCAGCGGGAACCGCCCGCCGCCGAAGTGCGGCGGCTCAAACGGCGTGATGCGGCGCGGCGGACGGAGCGGTTCGTGGCCGGTCATTCGCCGGGGTCCACACCGGGGCCCGCCTGCACCGGCCCGCGCCCGCCGATGCTCACCATGCGCTCGATCGCGAGACGCGCGCGGTCGGCGACGTCTGCTGGCACGGTGATCCGGTACTGCATGTGGTGCAGCGACGCGAGCACTTTCGGAAGTGTCGTGACTTTCATGTACGCGCAGGACGCGCGCTCGTTGGCCGCAAAAAACGTCTTGGCGGGGTACGCGCGCCGCAGGCGGTGGAGGATCCCCACCTCGGTCGCCACGATGAACTCGCTCGCGTTCGACGCCGCGGGACGGTTGATCATCCCCTCGGTCGAAAGGATGTGCGCGCCATCGGAGTCGACGTCGCCGGCGGAGATCGCCTCGACAACGCTCGTCGCGCAGCCGCACTCCGGATGCACCAGAAACTCCGCGCCAGGGTGCAGCGAGCGCTGCAAGCGAATGTTCTCCGGGTCGATGCCCGCATGCACGTGGCACTCGCCCATCCACACGTGGATGTTCTTGCGCCCGGTCACGCGGCGTACGTGCGCACCGAGGAACATATCGGGCAGGAAAAGAATCTCGCGGTCCGCGGGAATCGAGTTCACGACATCCACGGCGTTCCCGGACGTGCAGCAGTAATCGCTCTCGGCCTTCACCTCGGCCGTCGTATTCACATACGAGACGACGACGGCATCGGGGTGCTCGCCTTTCCAGTCGCGCAACTGCACGGCGTCGATCGTCGCGGCAAGGGAACAGCCCGCCGCGAGATCGGGCAGGAGCACCGTCTTGCCGGGGGAAAGGATCGCGGCGGTTTCGGCCATGAAGTGGACGCCGCAAAAGACGATCACATCGGCGCTGGTCCGTGCGGCTTCGCGCGAAAGGCCGAGCGAGTCGCCGACGACGTCGGCGACATCCTGCACTTCGGGGCGTTCGTAGTTGTGGGCGAGGATCACCGCGTTGCGTTCGCGCGCCACGCGGCGGATTTCCTCATGCAGCTCGGCGAATGCGCTGCGCTGCGGGTCGGCGGGTGCGTCAACCATGCAGTTAATGATAGCGCGGGCAGCGCGGAGCGTGCACGGCGAGGGGGAAGTTGCAATAGAAACAAGCGGTGGGCGAGCAGCGGTGGGACTGGTGCTGTGAGATGAGCGGACGTCCTCGGGTGCCCGCTCATCTCATGGCACCAGTCTCACAGCCCCCAGCCCACCGAGTAGTGGGCCAGTTTGGTCTTGGTGTGTGCAAGGGTGGCAGGTCAGGGGTCGTTGGTGCGGGGTTCGCGTCTCTGGCTTCTGGTCGCAGGTCCAGGGCTGTTGGTGCGTGGCGCGCGGGGCGTCACCAAAACGCCGCCCCGCACATCGATTTCGCTCACCGCTCCACCATGCACCACCGACCGCAAGCGATTAACGACAAGCCATGGACCACATACCCAACACCAACCGCCAGTCACCTATGACAACGCCTACCCAGTGACGAACGATTCAAACTGGCCCACGACCGCCCACCGCTTGCAGTTGTCACCGCAACCAACCACCAAACACTCACCATTTACCCGTTAGCCCGGGACCAGCCGGCTACGGCTTCTGAAAGCGCGGCTGGAGCCGGTAGACCTCGATTGTCGTCAGCTGGCGCTCTTCGTGGCGCGTCACCACGATTGGCATTTCGACTGACCCCTCGGGCGCCGGGGCGCAGGTATCGACGGGCGCAGCGACCGGGTAAGGAGCGGCGACGGCGATCGGGATGTACGCTCCTCTCTGG
>JBOHTH010000105.1:0-2008 GCA_050733535.1 Gemmatimonadaceae bacterium
GATCATCGCGCCCCCTTGCGGCCATGCCCGCGCTTGTCGAGTTGTTCGGCGAGCTTCTGCAGGTCGGCGGCGGAGAGCTCCTGGTCGTCCACGAGCCGCGCGATCAGCGCGCCGGGCGAGCCGTGAAACAGCGTGTCGATCAGGCGCGTGAGCGCGCTCCGCTGCGCCGCGCCCTGCGCGACACGCGGGTAATACCGGTGCGCGCGGCCTTCCTCCTCGTGGCGCACATATCGCTTCGCCTCGAGGTTGCGGAGGATCGTCAGCACCGTCGTGTACGCGAGCTTGGCACTCAGCCGGCGTTTGACCTCACCGACGGTCCCCGATCCATGCGCCCACAGGATCGCCATGACGTCCAGCTCGCGTTCACCGAGCGATTTGTCCTCAGCCATCGAATCCTCCCAGGTTACGTACTACTACGCTGATAGTAGTGATACGGCTACCGGGTGCGGCTGTCAACTATGGTGATAGTAGTTAATCGAGAACTAATCTTCGCGACGGTGGCGCCGAGAGGTCATTGCGCCACGCCCGCTAGGGCTACCCGCGCGCGCTCCAGCCGCGCGACCGTTCCGTCGAGCACGCCCATATACACTACGCCGCCCCGCCCGAACCCGGCGATCACCCGCCCCGCCGGCACCGCGACGCGATCGATGAGCTTCCCTTTTGGATCGATCACGTCGTACACAGCGCCGCCGTTCTCAATTTTCGTCGTGCGCACCCAGAGGTTTCCGGCGAGATCACCGCGAGCCGCGGCGCGCTGAAACGGCGGGCGATAGTCCGGCAGTTCATTGATCGGAACGAAATCCGTTTGCACGGTCCCGCCTGCGCGAGCGGGAGTCAGGCCGGCTGGCGCCCGAACCGCGTTCGCCGGGTCGGGCATCCGACGCAAACGCATCAGAGAATCTGCACGCGCCTGGGCGGCAAGCTCCGGCGCACGCGCAGCGCGAACTGAATCGAGCAGCGCGGATTTCGCCGAGTCGGACAGCGGCTGCCAGTCGAACGGAATCTTCGCCGAGACAATGAGCTTTTCGTCCTCATCGAAATAGTCGACGCGAAACTCCCGTCCGTGCACCACCGCGACGCGCCCGTCGGACATCAGTGCCCAGTCGTCGATCCAGGGTATGGGATTGATCACCGTCGTCAAGGTGGCGTGGCCATTGTCGTCCCTGACGATGTTCGCTGGGAAGAACGGAACCTCGAACTTCGCCACGGTGTCACGCGCGCGACTGGAGAACGTCATGCGCATCACCATCGATGAATCTCTCTGTGGCGGTGGTGGCGGCTCTCCCGGCCTCGGCGCGTTGATGATCATCATCAGGCCACCGACTCGCGCGCGGTAGACAAGCCTGCCGCGAGAATCCGTTCCCGGTGTCCCGTAGGGCCCGCCGACGAGATACGTAGCGTCGTCGCGGGGTGGCGCCGCCATCGTGCGGACGACCTTGCCGCTGCCGTCGATCAGAAACATCGAAACGGTGACTGGATCGACGAACAGCGTTGAATCGCCGTGATACGAGACGATCCCCGCGAACGTGGACGCGTACATGTTGCCGGTCGCCGGCGTCGTGTCCGCGATTGCCGTGAACGACTTCAGCGTCGAATCGAACATCAGCACGCGGCGGCCTGCGAGATCATTCACGATCACTCGGCCGCCGGGCAGTTCGCGAACCTGCGAAACGCTCACGAGCGGCTCGGTGGTAATCGCCTGCACCGCGGTTATCGGATGCACCGGCGGCAACGATTGCGCGCGCGCCGTGCACGCAGCAATCGTGACCAACGCGAGGATTTTCATGGCCTTGGCGTATTAGTGAGACAGCGACGGGGCGCCGCTGTCGCGACGCCCCGCCCCGTGCCTTTTCGGTCTTCGGTCTTCGGTCTTTGGTCTTTGGTCTTACTGCACCGCATTCACCATGTCGAAGATCGGCAGGTACATGGCCACCACCATGCCGCCGACCACGACGCCGAGGAACACGATCATCACCGGCTCGAGCATGGCGAGCAGGCCGCTCACCGC
>JBOHTH010000106.1:0-2747 GCA_050733535.1 Gemmatimonadaceae bacterium
GTGGTGGACCGTGGACGGAAACTGGCGGACCACCTGGCGTGTGCGCGCACGGCGTGCGTTCATCGCGGCGGAACTTCCGGTAGTCGCGCTCGCGATCTGGACGTTCACGCGCCCGCACAGCGAGGACGCAGAGAAGATCCGCGACGTAGGGATCTACACTGCGGGACTGGGACACACGCTGCTGGGCGGCGTGCACACCGCAGGGCGCTGGCTCACGCCTACCGTGGAGTCCGGCGCGGGGCGCGCGATCGCGGCGGCGCTGCTGTTTGCAGCTCTCGTCGTTCTTCTCGTGCGCTCTGTGCGTGCGTGGCGCCGCGGATTGCTGCCAGTTGCCGAACTGCGGCTGCACCGCGCGGTGATGATCGTGCTCCTGAGCTACGCGGCCGTAGTAGCTGCCTCGCGACTGCTCGCCGATCCCGGAATCCCGCTCGACGATCGCATGCTCTCGCCGGTGTTCCTGCTCGTGGCGCTCTGGCTCGGCGTGTCGCTCGCGGCATTCTGGCGCGAGTGCTTCCGCGCGCGGCGCGAGCTCATCATCCTCACGGCGGGCATCACCGCGAGCTGGATCTGGGGCTCGGCGCAGGTCGGCGCGGAGTGGGCGAGCGACTTTGCCACGGACGGCGGGGACCTCGCCGCACACGAGTGGGCGGCGTCGCCGCTCGTCGCGTGGGCGGCCACCGCGCCGCCGGGGACGCCACTCTATTCCAACTGGCCCGCGGCGATCTGGTTTCACACTGCGCGTCCCACGCACGAGATTCCGTCGGACCTTGATTCCTCAACCGCGCTCGAGTTCCGCGCGAAGATCGAGCGCGAACACGGTGCGTTGCTGGCGTTTAGGGCTCGGGCGGGCGACTACGCGCCGCCCGATTCGCTCGCGGCGATGGCGGGGCTCGTGGCCGTCGAGCGCTGGCCGGGCGGCACCATCTGGCGTGCCCCGCCCGATACGATAAGACTTCATCCATGAGCCTTCCCGAAATCCTCGCCGAGTGCGCGCGCATGGCAACTGGTTCGGCCGGCGCGGGCGCGGGCGCGCTCGCGTCGGTTGCCAAGCGGCACGGCTCGCTCCCGATGAGCGCGACGGCCAAGATGCTCGTGACGGCCGGCGGCGCGCGGATCGGAACCGTAGGCGGCGGTTGCCTCGAAGCCGAGATCATTGAGCGGGCCCATGATGTTCTCCAGCGTCGCGTGCCGGCGCTCTCGACGCATTCGCTCAACGCGGAACTCGCCGGCGACTACGGACTGACCTGCGGCGGGACGGCCGAACTGTTCATCGAACCTGTCTACAGCGACGATCGTCTTGCGGCCGTGTACGGCGAAGCGGCCGCATTGATGGCGCGTGGCGAGCGCGCACTGATGGTGACCGCGCTGGACTGGAGCGACGGCGTCATGAAGGCCGTTGAGAGCTTCGGACGGCTCGTCGGCGCCGAAGACTCGCGACTGCGGGCAGCGATCGCGGCGTTCGACCAGGCGAGCGAACTGCCGCGTCTCGACGGTGGTGTGCTGGTGGAGCCGGTGTTCGGAAAGCCGCGGCTTGTGGTGTTTGGTGCGGGGCACGTCGGCGCGCGCCTGGCGGAAGCTGCGGCGTTCGCGGGCTGGCGCGTGACCGTGGCGGACGACCGTCCGGAGTTCGCCGATGCGCGTCGGCTCCCGTTCGCCGAGCGTGTTGTGACGTGCGAGTTTCACGATGTGGCGGGTGCGGTGCCGCTCGACGCGGAGACGTACGTGGTGATTGCGACGCGCGGGCACCAGCACGACGTGGAGATCGCGGGCCAGCTGGTGCCGCGCGCGCTGCGCTACCTCGGCATGCTGGGGAGCCGGCGGAAGATCGCGATGACGGCGAAGGCGCTGCGCGGCTGGGGAGTCACCGAGGAGGCGATCAGGCAGGTGCACGCGCCGGTGGGGCTTTCGATCGGCGCGGACACGCCGGAGGAGATCGCCGTCAGTGTGGTCGCGGAGATGATCGCCGTGCGGCGTGCCGGGTCGCGCCGGCGCGGCGGGAGCGCGATCCATGCAGGCGTGGAGCAGGGCGACGCACTACACGAAGTTCAGCGCGGCACGGCCGCAAAGGAGGACTGATGCCACCAGCGCCGAAGTTGTCGGACATCGAAATCCAGCGCGAGCTTGGGACGCTGAGCGGATGGACCCGGAAGGGCGAGTCGCTCACGAAGACTTTCTCTTTCCCGACGTTCATGGGCGGAATCGTGTTTGTCGATCGGGTGGCGATTGCGGCGGAGAAGATGGACCACCACCCGGATCTCGACATCCGCTACACAAAGATTTCCGTGACGCTCTCGACGCACTCGGCCGGCGGGATCACCGGGCACGACGTCGCGCTCGCGCGCGAGATGGACAAGCTTTGAGGGATGAGGAACAGCACCTGCAACGGCAACGGCCTTTGCCGCGGATTTTCGCGGAAACTATGCTGATAGATCCGGCCGGCGTATAAACGATCAGCGGGCGGCCTGTGCTGTTGAATTCTTGAATTCAACAACGAGGCCGCCCGCCGTTTTTTTGACCGCCGCTGGATCAATCCGTGTTGTTTCCGCGAAAGTCCGCGATTAATGCTGTTCGATCCTCTCCCGCTCAACGGTGACGGACACGCTCGCAGGGTGAGGAACGGACCCTGCAACGACAACGGCTTTTACCGCGGATTTTCGCGGAAACTACGCGGATTGATTCGAGCGGCGTACAAACGATCAGCGGGCGGCCTGTGCTGTTGCATTCTTGAATTCAACAACGAGGCCGTC
>JBOHTH010000107.1:0-13430 GCA_050733535.1 Gemmatimonadaceae bacterium
ATTCGAAGTAGCTCATGTTCTCCACCACGCCGACGACCGGCACGCCCACGCGCTCGAACATCTTGGCTCCGCGCAGCGCGTCGCCGACGGCGACTTCCTGCGGCGTCGTGACGATGATCGCGCCCGAAACCTGCGTCGCCTGCACGAGCGAGAGCTGTGCATCGCCCGTTCCCGGCGGCATGTCCACGAGCAGATAGTCCAGCTGGCCCCACTGCACGTCGCGCAGGAACTGCGTGATGATCTTCATCACGATCGGCCCGCGCCAGATGGCCGGCTGGTCGCGCTCGATCAGGAACCCGAGCGAGATCAGCTTCACACCGAATGCCTCAAGCGGCTGAATCTTCTCGTTGTGCACCGGCGGCGGTTCGTTCACGCCCATCATTCGCGGAATGTTGGGCCCGTAGATGTCCGCGTCCATGAGCCCCACGCGCTTGCCGAGTTTCGCGAGCGCCACGGCGATGTTCACGGTCACCGTCGACTTCCCCACTCCGCCCTTGCCCGAGCTCACGGCGATCACCTTGCCGAGATTCGGATACGAGACGGGAGTCGGTGCCGCGACGCGGGCGGCGGTCGGCTTCTGGTCCATTACGGGAAGCGCAGCACGCTTGGGGGCTGCGGCCGGCGAAGCCGGCTTCGGCGCGGCGTTCGGCAGCTCGGATGCGTCCTTCACGTCGACGCGCACGTCGGTGACGCCTTCCACTCGCTCGATTGCACGACGCACGTCGCGCGCAAGCGTCGCGTCGTCGTCAGCTGAGAGGATCAGGGTGAGGCGGACACGCCCCTCGGTGGACGTCGCGATGTCGCGCACCTGCGACCCGGACAGGACGTCGGAGTGCGTGCGCGGGTTGATGATCGTCGCGAGGGCTTCTTCTACTCTTTCGCTAAGAGACATACTCAAAGCTAACGACGATCGTGTCCTTGTCGTCCCCCAAGAAGGATCGATTCTTATCCGCGCGTGATCGCCGACATCCGCGGTTCTGCTGTAGATCCCTCCGGATTTCGACCTTACCGCGTGAACAAGAACTTCCGGAGCCGTCTTGCCTCGTGGAATGCGAAGTTCCAAAGCAGAACCGCGGATATTGCGGATTTCAAAACGGATAACCGCCGATCATGACAACTGTTACTGCGCACGAGGGGGCTGGATCTCGTGCACAGCGATCGTGTTCTTGTCGTCCCCCAAAGAAGGATCGGTTCTTATCCGCAGGTGATCCGCTCAAATCAGCGGTTCCGCTTTAGATCCCTCCAGATCTCGACCTTACAGCGAGAACAAGAACTGCAGGCGTCTTGCCTCGTGCAATGCAAAGTTCCAAAGCAGAACCGCGGATATTGCGGATTTCCATCGGATAACCGCCGATCATGATAATTGTTACTGCGCGCGGGTGCTGGATCTCGTGCACAGCGATCGTGTTCTTGTCGTCCCCCAAAGAAGGATCGGCCCTTATCCGAGCGTGATCGCCGACATCCGCGGTTCTGCTCTAGATCGCTCCAAGCCTCGACCCTTGAGCGAGGACAAGAACTACGTCCGACCTGTCCTAGTATGATGCAACGTTCTAGAGCATCTCCCTCGCAGCGGCGATCACCCGCGTCCGCACCTCCTCGAGCGTCCCAGCGACCATCGCGCCTGAGGCCCGGGCGTGCCCGCCGCCGCCGAACTGACGGGCGAGCGCGTTGGCATCGACGCCGCGCACCGATCGGAAGGAGATCTTCACCTTCCCGTGGCCGAGATCGCGGAACAAGAGCGCCAGCTTTACGCCGATCACCGACCGCGGATACTCGGCGATGCCATCGAGGCTCTCGCTGCTCACGTCGTACTTTTCGAGCGCGCCGGCGGGAATGGACACCCAGGCGAGTCCTTTGGTCTCGTCGACTTCGAGCGAGTCGAGCGAGTCGCGCAGCAGGCGCAGCCGCCCCCTCGGTACCGAGGCGTAGATGCGCCGGTACATCTCCTCCGGGTCCACCCCCGCCGACAACAGACGCGCAGCGATCGCGTGGCAACGCGGCGACGTGTTGCTGAAGCGGAACCCACCGGTGTCGGTGAGGATAGCCACGTAGAGCGCGGTAGCGATCGCCGGGGTGATCTCGAGACCGAGCGTTGCCGCGAAATCGTAAACGAGTTCGCCGGTGGCGCATGCGTCCACGTCGGTCACGCGAATGGTTCCGAGCGGTTCTTCGCCCGGGAGGTGATGATCGATCACCAGCGGCGGCGTCTTGAGCGCACGCACCGCGGGCGCGAGCGCGCCGAGGCGCTTCACGTCGCTGATGTCGAGTACGACCAGCCGGTCGGCGCGCTCGAGTGCGCCGGCGCCTGCTGCCGAGTGGTCCCTTACGGCGTCACCGAGGAGGAAGTCGAACATCGGCGGCCACGGCGTGGGGTTCACCACCTGCGCAGTGATCCCCATTTGGTGGAGCAGGCCGGCGAGCCCAGCCTCGGACCCGCAGCCGTCGCCGTCGGCGTTGATGTGCGTGGAGAGGGCGACCGTTTGGCCGCGCTTCAGCTCTGACGCGAGTCGTTTGATATCGGCGCGCCGCTGCGCGGGGACTGCGATGGGATCGTCTGGCGGTGGGCTGGTCATCCGTAGCATGAGCGAAAAGAAAGCGGCGCCCGGAAATCTCCGGGCGCCGCTCAAAGATACGTGCGCGTTATTTCCTGCGCTGACTATTTGCCCTTTCGCTGCAGATCAAGCTGCACCTTGCTGTGAAAGCGACTGTAGGTGAAGTACACCACAAGGCCGAGCAGCAGCCAGCCGACGAACACTTCCCACGTGAGCAGGTGCAGCGCCAGCATAAGTGCGAACGAGACCAGCACGCCCATGATCGGCACGAACGGCACGAACGGCGTCTTGAACGGGCGCGGCAGGTCGGGCTCGCGCACACGAAGGATCCAGACGCCGGCGCAGACGATGGTGAACGCGAACAACGTCCCGATGCTGGTCAGCTCCGCGAGCGTCGACACGGGCAGCGAAGCCGCCAAGGTCGCGACGCACACGCCAACGACGATCGTCGAAATGTACGGCGTGCGGAACTTCGGATGAATCTTGCCGGCCCATTTCCACAGCAGGCCGTCGCTCGACATCGTGAAGAAGATGCGGGACTGGCCGAGCAACATCACGAGCATGGTCGAGCTGAGGCCGCCGATGGCGCCAATCTTCACCAGCATGCTTCCCCACTTGACGCCTGCGACGTCCACCGCGAGCGCGATCGGCTCGGCGACGTTGAGCTGCGTGTAGTTCTTCAGGCCAGTCGTCAGGGCCGCAACGATGATGTAGAGAATCGTGCAGATCACCAGCGATCCGAGGATACCGATCGGCATGTCCCGCTTGGGATCTTTCGCCTCCTGGGCCGCGGTCGATACCGCGTCGAAGCCTATGTATGCAAAGAATATGACCGCCGCGCCGCGAAAGATGCCCGACCAGCCGAACTCACCGAAGTTGCCGGTGTTCGGCGGAATGAACGGGTGCCAGTTTGCGGTGGCAATCGAGAGATGGCCCGCGAGGAACAAGAACTGCGACGCCAGGCCGATGAACACGAGGAGCACCGACACCTTCACGGCGACAATCGCTGTGTTCACGTTCGCGGATTCCTTGATGCCGATGACCAGAATCATCGTCACGGCGAGAATCCCGAGGAACGCCAGCAGGTTGAAACTCGTCGTCATGTGCTGCAGGCTCGCGAGATCCTGCCCTTTCACCGCGGCGGCCTGCGTCCAATGCCCGTCGATCATCACGAGGTCTGTCCCCGGCGCTCCGATGAGCGAAGGCGGCAGATAGATATTGAAGTTCGCGAGCAGGCTGCTGATGTAGCCGCTCCACCCTACGGCGACCGTGGCGGCGCCGAAGGCGTATTCGAGAATGAGCGCCCAGCCGATGATCCAGGCGACGATCTCACCGAGCGTGGTATACCCGTAGCTGTACGCGCTGCCGGCGATCGGGATGAGCGCCGAGAACTCCGCGTAGCAGAGTCCGGCAAACGCCGACGCAATGCCGGCGATGACGAACGAAATCACGACCGCCGGTCCGGCGTACGATGCTGCAACCGTGCCGGTCAGTACGAAGATGCCGGTGCCAATGATCGCGCCGATGCCCAGTGTGACGAGGTTCAGGGCGCCGAGGGAGCGTTTGAGCCCGCCCGCTTCGCCTTCCGATTCGGAAAGCATCGCCCGGAGGTCCTTACGCGCAAAGAGATTTAAGCCCATGGTGTCCGCACTGATGAGGGTCTCCAAAAAAAGATCGGCGGAGCGAGCGTTGATGCCGTCAGCCCCGCCGTCATCCGAGATTCCTGAACCAGCCGTGAAAGTGCGCTCCGGCAACGTGCTTTGTCAATAAACGCAACTTCACGGCATAACGATCAGACGACGACTCTCAGACGACCGCAACTGTCAGACAGCTTCGGTTTCTGACAGGTCCCGTCTGACAGTTATGCCGTTAGTTGCCGTTGGAAACTCAAACGCTGTAGTTGGGCGCCTCTCGAGTGATTGTGACATCGTGCGGGTGCGACTCGCGCAGGCCGGCCGCGGTGATGCGCACAAACTCGGCTTCAGTGCGCAGCGTCTCGATGTTCGCGCATCCGACGTAGCCCATGCCCGAGCGAAGCCCGCCGACCATCTGGTACAGGACGTCGCTCACCGGGCCCTTGTACGGCACGCGACCTTCGATGCCCTCGGGGACGAACTTCTTGGCGCTCATCTCACCGTCCTGAAAATAGCGGTCGGCGCTTCCGTCCTGCATGGCGCTCATCGAGCCCATGCCGCGAATCATCTTGAAGCGGCGTCCCTCGAGGAGCAGCGACTCGCCCGGGCTTTCTTCTGTGCCGGCAAGCATCGAGCCCATCATCACGGAAGACGCGCCAGCGGCGATCGCCTTGACGATGTCGCCCGAGTACTTGATGCCGCCGTCGGCGATCACAGGCACATCGCCGGCGCCTTCGACCGCTTCCATAACCGCGGTGAGCTGCGGCACGCCGACGCCGGTCACGACGCGCGTGGTGCAGATCGAACCGGGTCCGACGCCGACCTTCACGCCGTCCACGCCACGCTCCACGAGTGCTTCGGCAGCGGCGCGCGTCGCGATATTGCCGGCAATCAACTGCACGCCGGGGAACGCCTCGCGTACCGCCGCCGTGGCGTCGAGCACGCCGTGATGGTGACCGTGCGCCGTGTCGACGACCAGCGCGTCGACGCCCGCGTCGACGAGCGCGCGCGCACGATCGAGATAGGCGCCCGTGGCGCCGATCGCCGCCGCCACAAGCAGGCGGCCATGCTCGTCTTTCGCCGCGATCGGATACTGGCGTCGCTTCAGGATGTCCTTCACCGTGATCAAGCCGATCAGCTGGCCCTTTTTGTCGACGACGGGAAGTTTCTCGACGCGATGCTTCGCCATGATCCGCTCGGCTTCGTCGAGCGTGGTGCCGACCGGCGCGGTGATCAGGCGGTCACCGCCCGTCATCGCGGTGTTGACCGACTGGTCCAGGCTGCGCTCTAACTGCAGGTCGCGGTTGGTGATGATGCCGACCAAACGGTCGCTGCCATTCACGATCGGCACGCCGGAGATATGAAACTTCGCCATCAGCGACGCGGCCTCGCGGATCGTGGACGAATCCGGGAGCGTGTACGGCTTCTGGATCATCCCGCTCTCGGAGCGCTTCACCCGATCGACTTCGGCGGCCTGACGGTCGATGGACATGTTCTTGTGGAGCACGCCAATCCCACCGGCGCGCGCCATCGCGATCGCCATTTCGCTCTCGGTGACGGTATCCATCGCCGCCGCGACCAGCGGAACGTTGAGCGTGATCCCGCGCGTGAAGCGGGAGACCGTGCTGACGTCTTTGGGATGGGTGAGCGAATGCCGCGGGACGAGCAGGACGTCGTCGAACGTCAGCGCGGCGTCCACCCGGATACGCGACGCGCCGGCGCCGGGGTTGTCAATGCGCGAAGGACCGCTGCCGGCGGTGGCCGGGGCGGTCCTTGAGGTCTTCGATCGAGTTGATGTTCCCATAAGGAAGGGTAACCCGATTTACGACGAGAATCAACTCCATGGGGGTTGGTCAGTTTGGACGCACGATGTGCTCTGTGAGTTGTGGGTGAGATGCTTTGGGATTGGGGTTATTGGTCCTTAGCTGTGGGACGATCGGGGGCGCGCCGATCGGTCCGAGTCGCCCTGTCCCACAGCCACTAACCAACAACCCCTCTCCCACAGCATCTCACCCAAAGCCGAATCACTACTCCCTCCGCTGACTCGCCCGCCTGGACCGAGCAGCTTCCCATAGCGGCGCGCCCAAACTGGTCCACTACTCGGGTGTGCTCGGCGCTTGTTGCACGTAGCTTGCCGCTCACAGCTTGGCAGTGTCACGGCTCCAGCTTACAGCTGCTATGCAGCCGTGAGCCGGAAGCCATGAAAATGCCAAGCGGTGAGCAGCAAGCTATGTGCGGCAAGCCCTGAGCTGCCTACTCTTTCGGCGGGACAGAGGGCTTGGGTGTTGCGGCGCTCACGACATCGCTGGCGACACTCTTCCCGGCCGCCGCAACACCCGACAGAACATTCATCGCCTTGCTCATCAGCCCCATCGTCTCGGCGACAGTCGACGCAGAAATCCGGCCGGCGCGCATCGTATCCTCGACGCCCTCTGCAAACCGCTGAAAGACATTCGGCGCCGCGGCGTTGTGCTGTGCGTACTTCGATTCCAGAAACTCGATGTAGTCGAGCACCTGGTACAGCCGCTCGTCGGACAGCGTCTCGAGACGGCGGAGAATTCGCTCTTTCATGAAATCGTTCATTGGTACTCCTTAGCGCTTGGAGATCGACCGCAAATCGAGGATCGGAATTCCCACCGGTTCGCTGCGCCCTGATCGCACACGCGCGGTGATGAGCACGCGCGTCAGGGCCGGGAGCGCCTTGGCCTGCGCGAGCAGCGATGGCGGCACGGCGAGATACAGCAGAGCGTCTTCGGTGCCGGGCCCCTTGGCGAGCAGGTACGGTTCATCGCGCGCAAGTTCGGGGCGCAGCGGATCCGCGGTCTGGAGCGAGAGGACCTGCACCTCCCATTGCACCATCTTCCCGCGCGTGCCATCGGGATCCGCGCGGAGGTCCGCAGCGGTCAACTGCGACCCCTGCGAGCTGTCGGCGGGCGAGAGGTCCTTGTCCTGCACCCAGCCCTCGATTCGCACCTTCGACCACCCGTGATCGTGCTCGAGCGGCTGCACGATAGAGCCAGCGGCGAGTTCGCCCACGGCGGCGCCTCCGGGCGCGGCCAGCAGTTTGGTCACGGCCGTCGCCGACATCGCGCCCGGCATGGCCGGCGCCGGCGCCGCGCCTTGGGCTGGCGCGTCGGCTGGAGGATCAGCATGCGTCGCGGGCGGAGTCGCCGGCTTCGGCGTGGGCGCGGCGCGCGCAGGTGCCGTCGCGACCTTCGCGGGCGCAGCCTTCGGCAGCGCGGAAGCTGGAATCCACGCGCTTCGCTTGACGTGCGTCCACCCGCCCGACTTTCCGAGTGTGCTCACGCCCACACGCGAGTGGAGCTCGGCGAGAATCGCTCCTTTCAACGACGGCGTCGAGCGGATCCGCAGGGCGGCCTTCGCGTCAACTGACGCGGGGAACGTGTCGATCTTACCCGCGAGGCGGGACGCATCGACCCAGCCCTCCACGGTCACGAAAGCGTTCGCACCCCTCTGCGAGACGACCGCCACCTTCGCGCCAGGCATCAAGGAGATCACCGCGACCCCGCCGGGTGCGCTGCGCCCGTCCACGGCGGCAGCAACGGTGATTTGCGCACCGGCCGTCGCAACGGGAGCGGCAGCTGCACCAACCACGACGATCGCGGCGGCCGCCATCGTGGAACAGACGTCCCGAATCGCTGGTAGCCCGACATGCGTCCCGATAGCTTTCACACTCGAAAAGTACCCTCATTCACTTCGCCGGGCCACGATGGCGCGAGCTGCAAACCAACAACAACCGGTCGTGCTCGTGGTGCTCGACGGCTGGGGATATCGCCGCGAGCGCGAGGGGAACGCCGTCGCGCTCGCCAACGTTCCCACGTGGGACCGTCTCTGGTCGCACGCGCCGCATGCGCTCCTCGACGCATCGGGACTCGCCGTCGGGCTCCCCGAAGGACAGATGGGAAACAGCGAGGTCGGGCACCTCAACCTCGGTGCCGGACGAGTGGTGATGCAGGATCTCGTGCGCATCTCCGAGGCTGTTCGCAGCGGCGAGTTTTTTCGAAACCGCACGCTGCTGGCCGCGTGCGCCGCGGCCAGGAAGAGCGGCGGCACTCTCCATCTCATGGGGCTCGTGGGCGACGGCGGCGTGCATGCACACCAGTCACATCTGCTCGCACTGGTAGACCTTGCGACGCGTGAGGGCGTTCCGCACATCGCGATCCACGCGGAGCTCGACGGGCGCGACACGATGCCCACGTCCGCGCTCGGCTACGTCGAGCACCTCCAGCAGAAGATCGCCGGCCGCGCGGTTATCGCGAGCGTCGGCGGCCGCTACTACGGCATGGACCGCGACAAGCGGTGGCCGCGGACCGAGCTCTGGTATCGTGCCGCGGTCGACGGTACCGGTCCTGCGACCGACGACGCGGTGCAATTCATTCGCGACGCGTACGCCCGCGGCGAAACGGACGAGTTCATCAAGCCCGCGGTGATTCTCAGCAACGGGAAACCTGTCGCGCCGATGCGCGACGGCGATGCACTGATCTGCTGGAACTTCCGCTCGGATCGCATGCGCCAGATCGTACGCGCGATCGCGCCCGTGGGATCTCCCCCGTTCGACGGCTTCCCGGTTGGAACGCGCCCCGCGCTGCACGTCGCAACGATGACGCAGTACGACGCGACCTTCGGGCTGCCGGTCGCGTTCGAACCGTTCTCGATGGCGCGGATCGTCGCCGAGGTGTTGCACGACGCCGGAATGACCACGCTGCGCACGGCGGAGACCGAGAAGTATCCCCACGTGACATATTTCTTCAACGGCGGGGTAGAAGAGCCGTATCCGGGCGAAGAGCGGATACTCGTGCCCAGCCAGAAAGTCGCAACGTACGATTTGATGCCGGAAATGAGCGCGCCGGGTATCACCGATGTGCTGTGCGCGCACGTCGAGGCGCGCGCCCACGATTTCACGCTGGTGAACTACGCGAACGGCGACATGGTGGGACACAGCGGCAACCTCGCCGCGACGATCCAGGCGTGTGAAGTGGTGGACCGGTGCCTCGCCCGCGTTCTCGCGAGCGCGGAGAAGACCGGAACCCGACTCCTTATCACGGCCGACCACGGAAACTGCGAAATGATGATCGATCCAAAGACGGGCGGCCCGCACACGGCGCACACCACCAACCCCGTGCCATTCGTCATCGTCGGCGATACGGCGCAACTGCGGGACGGCGGCGCGCTTCGCGACGTCGGTCCGACGGTGCTCTCCATGCTCGGCATCGAGACGCCCGCGGAGATGACCGGCACCGACCTGCGCATCGCGGCGGTGACGACGTGAAGACGTCATGCTTTGCGCTCGCGCTGCTCGTAGCGTTCGCACCCGTGGCCGGGGCCCAGGTTGTCGGCACGCTGCCTGACAAGAGCCCATTCCTCGACCTGCACGACGGTCCGCAGTTTGGGTTTTTCGCCGGGTGGCTCGCGACCGGCCGCGACGCCGTCGGGGTCAACGCCAAGAGCGCGGCGATGATCGGGGCCCGCTATGACCTGTCGATCGGCGGGCCCGTCTACGTCACGGGGATGGTATTCGGCGGGACAACGAGCCGCACGATCCTCGACTACACGAAGGCGGCTCCGCTCCGGCATACCGGCTCGCAGCAACTCGAACTCATTGACGCGAGCGTCGGACTCGCACTGTCGCTGACCGGCAAGCGCACATGGCACCACCTCCAGCCGCTCGTGAACATCGGCGCGGGCGTGGTGAGCGGCCTTGGCGACCAGGGTGACATTTCCGGGTACAGCTTTTCCACGGCATTTCAGTTTTCGTACGGCGTCGGACTGCGCCTCGTGACCAGCAGCCGCTCTGAGTTCCGGCTGGACGTGAACCAGTATTGGTGGGCAGTGAAGTATCCGCCGCTCTACCGCTCCACACAGGGCGACCCCGTCGCCATCAAGCCCACGGGATCGCTCAGCTCATGGACGGCGAACACGGGGCTGACGCTGGGATGGTCGCTCCGCGCATTCAGGTGAGACGGCCGCCGCGGTGCCTGCCATTTCGCTGAGCGCGATCTGGCGCTCGTCGGCCGTATGAGCCGCTCCGCGCACTGCACCGGCGCGATCCTCGCCGGAGGGCGCGCGACACGATTCCGCGGCGTCGCCAAGGGGCTCGAATCGGTCGGTGGCGTTCGCATGATCGACTGCGTCGCCGCGGTGCTGCGCGATTCGTGCGATGACCTCGTCATCGTCGCGAATGACGCGGCGGCCGCGGGCTGGATTCCCGGCACCCGCACGATTGCCGACGTGCGCACCGGCGCCGGCCCGCTCGGCGGCATTCACGCCGCGCTCACCAGCGCGCACGACGCGGTGCTCGCGCTCTCCTGGGACTCGCCCTTCGTTCCGGCGCCGCTCATGCGGGCGTTGCGCGACGCGGGCGAGCACGCGAACGCCGACGCGGCCGTGCCGTCGAGCCACTCACTTTGGGGATTTGAACCGCTCTGCGCGTGGTATCGCACGTCCTGCCTGCCGGCGATCGAGCATCGCATCGACGCCGGCGAGCTGCGCGCGGCCGGATGGCAAGGCGACGTGAACACCGTTCACGTCGACGCCTCGCCTTGGGGCGATCCGGATGAGATCTTCTTCAGCGTGAATTCCGCCGCCGACCTCGCGATGGCCAACATCCGGATCGCTCGCGCGCCATGAGGAGAGGCACTGCGTCCGCCCCGCCGTTGCAGGTCGCGGAGGCCGTCGCGAGAATCCTCGCCGAGATCCGCCCGCTAAACGCCGTGCGGCGGCCACTCCTCGACGCGTACAACAGTGTGCTCGCCGCCGATGCCGTAGCGCCGGTGACGCTTCCGCCATGGGACAACTCCGCGATGGACGGCTACGCGGTGCGCAGCGCCGACATCGCGCGCGTGCCGGTGTCGCTCCGCGTGATCGAGAGCGTTGCCGCCGGACAGTTTCCGTCGCGTGCCGTCGGCACGGGCGAGGCGACTGAGATCATGACCGGTGCGCCGATGCCGAAAGGCGCCGACACAGTCGTGCGGGTCGAGGACACCGATGGCGGGCGCGCGACGGTGGCGATCCATAACGCGCGTGACTCCGGAAAGAATGTGCGGCCGCGCGGCGAGGACATCATCGAAGGCCGCGTTGCGATCGCCGCCGGAACGCCGCTCGGCGCGGCGCAGATCGGCGTGCTCGCGTCGCTTGGGTTCGCGGAGGTGGACGTAATTCGCGCGCCGCGCGTCGCGATCCTGACGTCGGGCGACGAGCTCGTCGAGCTCGAGCGCTTCAGTGAGGTCCTCGCCGGCCGGAAGATAGTTTCGTCCAACGGCTACACGCTGCGGACGCTCGTGCGCGCGGCGGGCGCGGAGCCCGTGTACCTGGGCATCGCGGCGGACACGCCGGAGTCACTGCGCGCACTGCTCGATCAGGCGCGGAGCTGCGACGCGATCATCACGTCGGCGGGGATCTCCGTGGGAGAGCACGACTACCTGCGCGACGTGCTCACGGCGATGGGCGCGGAGATGAAATTCTGGCGCGTCCGCATGCGCCCGGGCGCACCGATCGGCTTTGGGCTGATCGACGGAAAGCCGTGGATCGGCCTTCCCGGCAATCCCGTATCGACCATGGTCACCTTTGAACTTTTCGCGCGACCCGCGATCCACAAGATGCGCGGCCATCGGAAACTCTTCCGCCGTCCCGTGCCCGTGATTCTCGACGAGCCCGTGGCGGTCGGCGCCGAGCTCACGCATTTCCTTCGCGCGATCGTCACCGTTCGCGACGGGCGGAGCACGGTGCGCCTCACCGGTCCGCAAAGTTCGGGCATCCTCACGTCGATGTCGAACGCAAACGCACTGCTGATCGTGCCGGCCGGCCGCGCAGCGGTGGACGCGGGCGAGACCCTGAACGCGATCCTCATTGGTGACGACGCGGACCTCGCGAGCGACTTTGCCCTCTGATCTCGCGCCGGAGCTGGAGGCGCTCGACCGGCGATTCGTCCTCACGACGGTGCGGGTCGCAGTCGGGGGAGCCGAGGTCGCGCTCGAGACGCCGCGCAGCGCGGACGAACTCATCAACGAGATCGACTTCGCACGCGACGAGCGTCTGCCGTACTGGGCGGACGTGTGGCCGTCGTCCACCGCGCTCGCCGGGCTCGTCGCGGAGCTGGACGGCCGCGGACAGCGCGCGCTCGAACTGGGCTGCGGACTGGGACTTCTTACGATCGGCGCGCTACGCGCCGGCTTCGACGTGCTGGCGACGGACTACTACGAGGACGCCCTGCTCTTCGCGCGCCGTAACGGCCTGCGCGCGACGGGGCGCGAGCCGCGTACGCGCCACGTGGACTGGCGCGCGTTTCCGGGCGACCTCGGCCGGTTTGACCTCGTCCTTGCGTCGGACGTACTGTATGAGCGCGAATACGCGACGCTCGTGGCCGACGCGATCGTCGCGTCGCTCGCGCCCGGCGGCATCGCGCTCGTTGCGGATCCCGGACGCGTCGCGCTGCTCTCGTTCGTCACGGCATGCGAGCAGCGCGGGTGCACCGTCGGAATTCACGCGCGTGTTCCATGGACGGATGGGAAAGCGAAACAGACGATCACGATTCACGAGATCCGATTACCAGACCGCGCATGAACTCGATTTTCAGCGGACCCCAGTTTGCATACCTGATCATCGCCTTCATCGTGCTCGGCTTCGCGTTTGCCGGCATCGTGTGGGTGGGACGGACGATTCGCGGCGAACTCGGCGCGGGTTCCGCGCGCGGAGGAAGCGGCGGCGGCCTGACGATGCTGGAGCAGATTCCGCCGGCGATGATGAAAGAGGCGATCGCGCGCGGATTGGTGGTGCCGTCGCAGTTGGCGGGGATGACGGAGATGGAGCGGACGTTCCTGTTTGCGTCGCTCAAGCAGAAGCTCGCGGCGGCCGCGGCGGCCGCAGCGAACGATGCGCCGATATCTGCGGCCGCGGCGCCGGTGCCGGCTCCCGCCCCGGTCGCCGCCCCTGTTGCCGCGCCGGCCCTGGCTCCGAAGCCGGTGACGCCGGCGCTTCCCGCAGATATTCCGCCCGCAATGCTTGCAATCCTCAGCGCGGAGAAGTTGCGGGTATGGTGCCCGATGTGCGGAACTGAACTTCACCTGCCGACGTTCCCGCCGCTGCTCGCGAGGTGCGAGAAATGCGGAATGAAATCGGCCGTGCGCGCCGAAGAGGGAGGACGGTATGTCCTCAATGTTTCGCCGCCACCTAACACGAGGGGGGAGCGGGGAGCGGGAAGTTGAGGGGGGAGTGGCTAGTCCAGGGG
>JBOHTH010000108.1:0-6321 GCA_050733535.1 Gemmatimonadaceae bacterium
GGTCGGCGATCGTCGTCGCGTACCTCGCGTTCGTCGAGGCAATGCTCGCCGTGGTCGCGAAGCGCGGCATGAACTCCGATTGATCGGGCGACGACAGAGTCACCGCTGATGACACCAGCCCACTTGAGCGCGATGGTGCCAAACCCGACGAGCAATGCGAACACGCGCCGGAACTTCCCCTGCCAGCGGAGAATTTCGGCGTTCAACAAGTCGCCGTCGGTGGGTGTCGCGGGGGTCCGGCTCATAGGGAGGTCATCACGTGATGAAAAGACGCCCCTCCCTGCGCGGTCGCAACCCCGGCCGGGGGTGGTCGCGCCCCCGCCCCGGCCGGCCCTACGCGAGCAACATCAGAACTTCGCCTCGAGATAGCTGTCGAAGCGCCATTGGCGTGACGGATAAATTCCCCGTGCCAGATCGAACCGGACGAGGCCGTCCAGGAACGACCATCCGACACCGGCGCCGGAAAGTGGACGGCCGGCCATCCGCCAAGCCGTGCGATCCCCCGCCCAACCGAGATCCGCAAACACGATCCCGCGCGACGCCGGATTGTTGGTGCCGATCTCGGCGCGGCCGAGCCAGAACGCGTTGCCAGCCGCGGTCAGCGCGGTCTGCCCGCGCACGGTCTGCAGACCGCCGAGGTAGAACAGCCGCTGCACTGGGAGCGTGCCGCCCGAGTAGCCCACGCTCGCGGTCAGCGAGCCTGCGAGCAGGCTCCCGAGCGAATGCGAAGCCGTCTCTTCCACGAGGCCGCGCACGTATGAGAGATCGCCGCCCGCGCCCTCGACGCGGACGTCGCTGAGCAGGCGAAAGCCGGCGGGATCCAGTCCTGCGCTCGACTGCAGCCGCAGCGCGCCGCCGAACTCGCTGGCTTGCTGCGCGGCGGGGTTGGCGATGAAGCGCGAGTCGTTGCCGCCGCCGAACAGGGTCCAGCGCGTGTTGACATCCGCCTTCCACTCCTGCTCGCCGAACAGCCGCCAGGTGAGCGCTCCCCACTGCGGCGTCGTACCGGTGACTTCGGCGCCCCAGGTGCGGTAGTAGGCGCCCTCGTCCCGCGCGTAGAGCAGCGCTGGGATCGACGCGCCGAACGAGCGCGGCGTGCCGAAGTCGGTCATCACGGAGAGGCGCCGGTACACTGTCCCCGTGATCGTGCTGCGGCCGTTGGTGCGCGAGAGTGAGAGATCGCCATTGAGCTGGCGGTCGGCGAGCGAGCCGCGCGCATCGATCGTCGCAGTGTATCCCGCGCCAAGCGCGCTCGAGGCGGAGACACCCGTGGAGAATCCTTCGACGCGATTGTACCGCGTCTTCGAGAGGCCCCAGTCGAACGTCACCGGCTGTGGACCCCACGCCGGCTGCAAGCCGAAGGTGAGCGCTTTCGTCAGTTCGTCGCGCTCGCTCGTCCCGAAGATCTCATCGCCCTTGTCGTAGATCGAGGGCGGCAGGTCGGGCGAGTTCGCCAGCTTGGCGGAGTCGCACGGAATCCGCGTGGCCACCGAGACGGTGCCCTCGTAGCGGCGCTGAATCGTGCTGTACATCCCCGTCGTTGCGCACTCGCGATCCTGCTGCGCCTCCAGCTCCTTGGCACGCGCACGCACGGCCATCCGCACGAGGGAGTCGCGGAGCGCCGTCGACGTCCCCGCGCTGTCGAGGCTGTCGCGGAGCGCGGTCACGCGCGAAATCGTGCGCGGGGGAATCGGCAATGGTGCGGCGAGCGCGTTGACGCTCGCATACTTGAACCGCTGCTCGAGCGTCACGGGCACGTGCATGAAGCTCACCTGTGCCTCGCCTTCGAGCGACTGTGTGCGCGGGAGCCAGAAGCGCTGGTTGTAGAGACCGTATTCCATCGTGATCGCCGAGATGTCCACCTTCAGCGGCGAAAGCATCGCCTTTGCGAACGCCGGCGGGTCGTCGTCTTCGCGCGCGGGTGCGCGCCGTCCGCCCGGCGCGCGAACCGCACCCGAATCGACCGCGCGCCCGCTCGCGAGGTTCGTGCTGTCCCGCGCCCGCCGGTCCTGCCGGCGAATCTGGTTCTCCTCCTTCACCTCGGCCCACACATCCATCGGCAGCGAGAGGCGGTACACGGCGCGCACGAGGTGGGCGCTGGTCTCGTCGAACCAGAAGGAGCCGACGCTCAGGTTCCACTTGGGCCAGCGCGCCTCGATCTTGAGCTCGCGCAACGTGAGCTTTTTGCCGTCCGGCAGCGTCATGATGACCGAGTCACCGGTCTGATACGTGTAGTACGCCTCGGCGCCTTCCGCGATCGGATGCACGAACTGCGTCTCGTCCACCTGCGCCTGCGCGAGTCCGCCGCCGATCCACAGATCGTCGCGGCCCGGATAGTACGGAATCGGCGACATACCCGAGATATCCATCCCCGAGCCGCCGCGGGAGTTCGCCGAGCTCTTGGTTAGCCCGGCGATCGGGACGACGGATCGTGCTCCCGTCACGTCGACAAGTGCACCGCGCCCGCGCTCCCACTGCACATGCGACGACTCTTCGGCGCGCATGGCGAGGCGGTCGCGGCCGAAAACCTTGAAGCCGAGGCCCGCTGAAATGCGTTGGTATGTGGTGGCGTCGTAGCTCGCGAGCGCGGAGTCCTGTTGGAGGCGGGCAACACGCGCCCGCAGGAGAAGCGTGCGTGCAGCGGGATCCTTGAATGCGCTCGCGCGCAGCGCGTCCGTGAGCGGGATCCGGTGGAACGTCCGCGGTCGGCGCGGCGGTGCTCCGGACTCGGACTGCGCTTCCATCTCGGCGCGCTGGAGTTTCTGGCGCGCCTTTTCCGCGGAGTCGGACCCCACAGACACGCCGACCTGAACCTGAAAGGCGAGCGCGATCGGGAGGAGGATCATCTGGGGGCTCCGGGCATACGGTGTGCGTTAGATACGGCCTGCGGGCGGGCGGGGTTTCGGCTGCGAACCCCGGACCGAAGACCAAAGACCGAAGACCGAAAGTGCACTCCTGGAGCCGGTATGGCCGTTTCGGTCCTTGGTCTTCGGTCTTCGGTCCTTGGTCTTCGGTCTTCGGTCTTCGGTCCTCGGTCTTCGGTCCTCGGTCTTCGGTCGCTGGTCTTCGGTCTTCGGTCTTTCATCACGCCACTCCCCCCGTTAAGCATTGTATCCCATGCCATCCAAGCCTGCCGCCCTCACCGTCCGCGGCCTCCGAAAGTCCTACGGTGACGTAGTCGCGGTCGACGGTCTCGACCTCGACATCGGGGCGCAGGAGTGCTTTGGCCTCCTTGGTCCGAACGGTGCCGGAAAGACCACGACCATCGAAATCTGCGAAGGACTCCTCGATCGCGACTCCGGCGAGGTCGAGATGCTCGGCCGCACCTGGGAGCGCGAGGCGAAGGCGCTGCGGCAGCGGATCGGCATCTCGCTCCAGGAGACCCAGCTGTCCGACAAGCTGACGGTCCGCGAAACGCTTGCGCTCTTCCGCAGTTTCTATGAGCACCCGCACGATGTCGATCACGTGCTCGCGCAGGTCCAGCTCGAGGAGAAGGCCAGCGCGCGTATCAGCGCGCTCTCGGGCGGGCAGAAGCAGCGGCTCGCCGTCGCGTGTGCGCTGATCGGCGATCCCGAAATTCTTTTTCTCGACGAACCCACGACTGGCCTGGACCCGCAGTCACGGCGCCAGATGTGGGACCTTATCGACAAGTTTCGCGCCGCCGGCCACTCGATCGTCCTCACGACGCATTACATGGACGAGGCCGAGCGCCTGTGCGACCGAATCGCGATCGTGGACCACGGCAAGGTCATCGCGCGCGGGACGCCGGCGGAGCTGATCGCTTCGCTCGGTGCGGAGCAGGTGATCGAGTTCGCGGCGACCGGCGCCGAGCCGATCGCGCTCGGCGACCTTCGCAAGCTCGAGGGCGTGATCGACGCCCGGCTCGACGCCGGGATCTACTCGCTCCAGGCGAGCAAGCTGCACCTCGCCGTGCCGGCGCTGCTCGCATATCTCGCCGCGCACAGCGCACCGCTCACCGAGCTCAAGACGCACTCGGCGACGCTCGAGGACGTGTTCGTGTCGCTCACCGGGAGGCACCTGCGCGATGAGTGACCTCCGCGACACACCACGCACGCCGCGCACATGGCGCGACGCACAGATCGTGCAACTCGCGTCCGTCCGCTTTCGCGAATTCATCCGCGAGCCGGAGGCCCTCTTCTGGGTTTTTATTTTTCCGGTGCTGCTGACGGCGGGGCTTGGGCTCGCTTTCCGCGGAAAACCGGCTGACACCGCGATCGTCGCGGTGGTCGCCGCGCCGGGTCACGCACCGCCGGACCTGGGCGCGCTGCTCGCCCAGTCAAAGAGCGTGGTTGCTCACCCGATGACCGCGGACTCCGCGCTGGAGGCGCTGCGCGACGGAAAGGTCGCGCTCATCGTGGTCGAAGATTCCGCAGGGAAGATCTCGTATCGCTACGACCCGGCACGCGACGAGTCGCGCACCGCGCGCCTGATCACGGACGACGCGCTGCAGCACGCGGCGGGCCGCGTCGAGCCGATCGCGACGTCGAACGACTACGTCACCGCGCTCGGGTCGCGCTACGTGGATTTTCTGGTTCCGGGCCTGCTCGGCATGAACCTGCTCGGCAG
This sequence comes from Gemmatimonadaceae bacterium, assembly GCA_050733535.1. Taxonomy (GTDB): domain Bacteria; phylum Gemmatimonadota; class Gemmatimonadetes; order Gemmatimonadales; family Gemmatimonadaceae; genus Fen-1231. The sequence continues at coordinate 4,588 of JBOHTH010000108.1, forward strand.
CGGCGTGTGGGGGCTGGGCTTTGCGCTCGTGGATCTGCGCCGTAAGCGGCTGCTCAAGCGGCTGATCGCCACACCGATGTCGCCGGCGCTGTTCTTTGCATCGTTCCTGATTTCACGCCTGGTCGTGCTCACCTTCGAGGTGATCGCGCTCGTCGGATTCGGCGTGCTGGTGTTCCACGTTCCGCTGCGGGGTTCGATTGCATCGCTGATGTTCATCGCCGTGTTCGGCGCGCTGAGTTTCAGCGGGCTCGGCCTGCTGGTCGGAACGCGGGCGAAGACGGTGGAGGCGGTGTCAGGACTGGCGAACGCGATCATGCTGCCGATGTGGGTGCTCTCGGGAACGTTCTTTTCGGCGAGCCATTTTCCGGATGTTATGCAGCCGTTCGTTCGGGCGCTGCCGCTGACGGCGGTGAACGACGCGCTGCGGGCGAATATGCTGCAGGGGGCGTCGCTGGTGTCCGTGATGCCTCAGCTCGTGGTGATCGCGTTTTGGATAGTACTTTGCTACGCGGTCGCGATGAACCTGTTCAGATGGAAGTAACCGCTGAAAACGGGTCGTGAACTTCAAGGTGTGAGTACTCGGGCGCGAGTAGCCATGCGTGAGAAACGGCCAACGGCCTCTCCGCGGATTTCACGGAAGAAGCCACTGATCAAACCTTTGGGGAACAGCACTCACCTTTCGCGGTGTTGCCGTTCCCCAAAGTTTGTTTGATCCGTGGCCCGTTCCGCGTGATCCGTGGAAGGCCGTTGCCGTTGTTTACCCCTTCACTTCCCCAGGAACCGACTTCCGCCCGTGACTCGGAATCTGGTATTCGTCCGTCTTGGGCCGTACCGGAAAATTCATGAACCCCGCCACCTTCAATCTCCAGTCGTCCAGAATCTCGTAGATCGTCGGAATCACCAGCAGCGTCAGGAACGTCGACGTGATCACCCCGCCGATGATCGCGCGGCCGAGCGGGGCGCGGAAATCCGCGCCTTCGCCGTGGCCGAGCGCGACCGGGATCATGCCGGCGATCAGCGCGAGCGTCGTCATCATGATCGGGCGGAGACGCACGCGGCCTGCTTCGATGATCGCCGTGCGGCGATCCTTTCCTGATTCCTGACCCCACTTCGCAAAGTCGATCAGCAGGATCGCGTTCTTCGCGACGATGCCCATCAACAGGATCACGCCGATCAGCGACATGATGTTCAGGTCGTCCTTCGTGATGATCAGCGCCACCACCACGCCGATGAGCGAAAGCGGAAGCGAGATCATGATAGCCAGCTGCTCGAGGAACGACCCGAACTGCATCACGAGGATCAGGTACATCAGGAGCACCGCGATCCCCATGGCCTCGAACATCCTGGTGAAGACCTGCTGCTGGTCCTTCACTTCCCCGCCCGCGCTGAAGCGATAGCCCGCCGGAAGCGAGAAATGTGCGAGCCGCGCGGTGATGTCGGCGTTCACCTCGCCGAGCGACCGCCCTTCGGTGTTGGCCTCGACCACGGCAACCTCGTCGCGATCCAGGTGGCTGATGATCGCAGGTCCGAGGCCGGAACTGACCGTCGCGATCTGGCCGAGCGGCATGACGCTTTCACGTTCGCCCGAGTTGCCGCCGCCGACCACCAGCGGGAGCTGCTCGATGTCGGCGATTCTCGTGCGCGCCTCGGGCGTGAGCCTGATGCGCACCTTCCGGTTCTGGCCGGCGGGATCGACCCAGTCTCCCGCATCGATGCCCGCGAACGCCGGCCGGA
>JBOHTH010000109.1:0-14789 GCA_050733535.1 Gemmatimonadaceae bacterium
GAGCTTGCACGGGACGCCGAGGAACAGATCCTTCATGCCATACTCGCCGGCGAGCCACGCGGCGCACGGCAAGATGCGGCGCTGGTCGTGGACGATCGCCTCGGCCATCTGCACGGCGCCCGCCGAAGGCGCATAGTACGCCGAGCCGGTCTTGAGATGCTTGACGATCTCGGCGCCGCCGGTGCGCGTGCGGTCGACGATTGCGTCGAGCTTGGATTTCTCGATGAGCTGCGTGATCGGAATCCCGCTCACACTCGTGTAGGCGATCAGCGGGACCATCGTGTCGCCGTGGCCGCCGAGCACCATCGCCTGGATGTCGCGCACGGAGACCTCGATCGCCTCGGCGAGGAACGAGCGGTAGCGCGCGGTATCGAGCACGCCGGCCATGCCAATCACCCGCTCGCGCGGGAAGCCGCTGGCTTTCATCGCGACGTAGCACATCACGTCGAGCGGGTTCGAGACGACGATGATGATCGCCTTGGGCGAAGTCTTCGCGACGTTTTCCGCGACGGACTTCACGATGCCGGCGTTGGTGTTGAGCAGATCGTCGCGGCTCATCCCGGGCTTGCGTGCGATGCCGGCGGTGATCACGACGATGTCGGAGCCGGCGGATTCGTCGTAGCCGTTGGCGCCGACGACGCGTGAGTCGAACAGCTCGATCGGCGCGGACTCCCACTGGTCGAGTCCCTTGCCCTGCGGAATTCCTTCCGCGACGTCGACCATGACGACCGTACGGGCGAGCTCCTTCTCGGCGATGCGCTGCGCAGCGGTGGCGCCGACATTCCCGGCGCCGACAACGGTGATCTTATTGAGCATTGGTGTGCGTGCGAGTGTGGGTGAGCGGGATGCGATGAAACCTAATAGCAGGGATTCTCTGATTCATCCCCCTACCTGCGACAGCGCCTTCAACCCGCCGACCTTCATCTGCAGCAAGTTGTGCTCAAGCGGCTTTTCCGCGAGCGCCTGACGGAACAGCGGCTCGAGCGGAGCGCCGGCGCGGAGCGGATCGCGAAGGTTCACCTCATGATCGCCGTACAGGCACGTGCGGAGACGTCCGTCGGCCGTCAGTCGCACGCGATTGCATGACCCGCAATACGTGTGCGTCATCGGCGTGATCACACCAATCGATCCGGCCGCACCCGCGAATCGATAATACACGGCCGGTCCATTGCCACGCGGCGGTCCGGCTGACGGTTCCAGCGCGCCGTGTACCGACGCGCGGCGCAGCACTTCGTCGCTCGGCACGACGTGCTCGAACGTGAGGCTGGCCATCTCGCCCACCGGCATCAGCTCGATGAACCGCACATGCCAGGGATGCTCCAGTGTGAGGCGCGCGAAATCAGTGATCTCGTCGTCATTGATCCCGCGCATCACGACGACGTTCAGCTTGATCGGCCCGATCCCGGCATGCTCGGCCGCCGTCGCCGCAGCGACGGGATCGAACACAATGTTCCGGCGCGAGATCGCCGCGATGCGATCCGCGCGCAGCGAATCCGCGCTGATGTTCACGCGGTCGAGTCCCGCCTCGCGGAGCGGCGCTGCAAGCTCGGCGAGCTTCACGCCGTTCGTCGAGAGCGCGATGTCTTCGATACCCGGCACGCTCTTCAGCATGCGCACGAGCGTCGCGAGATTGGGTCTGATGGTCGGTTCACCACCCGTGATGCGCAGACGTCTGAGGCCAAGCGGCGCGAGCTGGCGCACGGTCTCGGTGATCTCCTCGTACGTGAGGATCTCGGCCTTGGGCATCCATGCCAGCCCTTCGAGCGGCATGCAGTACACGCAGCGGAAGTTGCAGCGGTCGGTGATCGAAATGCGGAGGTATTCGATCGACCTGCCGAACTGGTCCTTCAGCGTCACGGCGGTCATCGTGCGTGGTCCGTTGTGCGCACGAGCGTTGGATCGACCCACTCGCGCGTGCCGTCCGCATAGTGCTCGCGCTTCCAGATTGGCACGCGCTTCTTGATCTCCTCGATGACGTAACGCGTGGCGTCGAGCGCCGGCGCGCGGTGCGCATGCGCCGCCACGATCGCAACGCTGACCTCTCCGAGGCCGAGCTCACCCGTCCGGTGCTCGGCCGCGATCGCCACGCCGCCGCAGCGTTCCCCTGCTTCGTCCGCGATGTTCGCGAGTTCCCGCGCCGCCATCGGCCCGTATGCCGTGTACTCCATCCCCGTCACCGCGCGCGCATCGTTGACTTCGCGGACGGTTCCGAGAAAGACTGACACGGCACCGCACGCGACCGACGAGACCTCGGCGATGAGCGCGGCCACGTCGATGGGGCGCGTGACGATCGCGGTGCGCATCATCCCCCCGCCACAGGGGGAATCAGGGCGACTTCATCACCCGCGCGGATGCGGACGTCTGGCGCCGCATACTCATGATTCAGCGCGACGAGCGGGACTGGCGGTAGTGATTGCCCGGCGGCCATTTCCTTGACCTGCGCAAGCAAATCGCGGACGGTCGCGCCATCGGGAATCGTCACGGCGACATCCGGCGCGCCAAACGCGTCGGCGTACGACGCGAAGAGGAGGACTCGAACCTGCATGACTCAATATACCGCAAAGTGAAAGCGGCCAATCGCTCTCAACGCCGACGATCAGGCGTCGGTCAGCTCCGAGATATCGATGTCAGCGACCATCGCCCTCAACTCCTTCGACGGCTTGAAAACCGGAACGGGCCTCGCGGAAACCTCCACCGGTGCGCCCGTGCGAGGATTGCGCGCCATGCGCGTCTTCCGCTGACGGATCTTGAACGTGCCGAACCCACGGACCTCGATGTTCTTCTGATCTTTCAACGCGTCCTTGATTGCGTCCAAAAAGGAGTCCACGACGCGCGCGCAGTCCTTCTTCGAGATCATCGGACCCGAAGTCTGCGAAATCGCCTCGGTGACTTGTTCGACCAGATCGGCTTTGGTCATGTACATCCCTCTGCGGAGGACACTCGGCAACCGCCGTAAGTGCATCCAGTCTAGGACGTTATCTACCGTCGTGTCAAGCGGTTGGCCCGTATCGACTCGGCGCTGGATAGCGCAATTGGTGCCCCGGGGGCGTTCAACGCCCTCTAGGAACGCGTCCGGACAGCGTTCATGAAGTCGTCGAACAGCAATCGGGCGTCGTGCGGGCCTGGCGCCGCTTCCGGATGGAACTGTACCGCAAAGACTGGCAAGCGTTTATGACGCAATCCTTCGATGGATCCGTCGTTGAGATTGACGTGCGTGACCTCGAGATCGGGCGCTCCCGGGATCGAGTCGACGCTACCCTTCACCGCGAACCCATGGTTCTGCGAGGTGATCAGCACTTTGCCCGTCGCAAGGTCCTTCACGGGATGATTTCCGCCGCGGTGCCCGTACGGCAGCTTGAACGTCGAGCCGCCGTAGGCGAGCCCGATGAGCTGATTGCCGAGGCAGATGCCGAAGACAGGGATATTGGCGTCGGCGATCGCACGAATATTGGCCATCGCGTACGTGACCGCCTCGGGATCCCCCGGGCCGTTCGACAGGAAGACGCCATCCGGCTCGAGTGCGAGCACTTCCTGCGCGGACGCCGTCGATGGCACGACGGTGATCCGGCAGGCGCGATCGTCGAAGAGCCTCAGGATGTTATGCTTGATACCGTAGTCGTAGGCAACGATGTGCGTGGGCGCGTCGGGATTGCCCCAGCCGTACGCCTTGCTCGTGCTCACGAGCGACGCGAGGTCGAGTCCGGTCATCGAAGGGCATGCAGCGAGCGCGGCGCGCGCCGCATCGTCTGGGGCGGCGCCGGACGCGATGACTCCGCGAAGCACCCCGACAGTCCTCAAGTGCCGCGTGAGACGACGCGTGTCAACGTCATACAGAATAGGGATATCCGCGCCAGCCAAGTACCCTGCGAGGTCGCCGCCTGCGCGCCAGTTTGAGAACCCTGAAGCCAGCTCGCGAACCACAACGCCGCTCACTTGTGCACGCGTCGACTCGGGGTCTTCGGCGTTGACGCCATAGTTCCCGATCATGGGAGACGTCATCACGACGATCTGCGCACGGTAGGACGGGTCGGTGAAGACTTCCTGATACCCACTCATGTTCGTCGTGAACACGACTTCCGCGACAGCGGGCGCGTTCCCCGTGGTGTGAATATGGCCGCGAAAAAGGGTTCCATCCTCGAGGAGGAGGAACCCTTTCTCAGATCGCAGTGAAGTCACTCCGTTCTCGCTCGGCCTTGATCAGGGCTTCTTGGTTGGTGCCGGAGGCTTTGATCCGGATTCCGGCTTGCTGGTTGCGCCCGGGAGTGCCGCGCCCGGGGTCGTCGGCGCCGGGTTCGCGCCCGGCACTGCGCTTCCCGGAATCGCCGGCGTGTTCACCGGCGGTGCCGCGGCGCTCTTCGTCGGCGCGAACGACTTGTCGAGGATCGAGGTTGGAACGTGGGCGCGCGCCGCGTTGAGCTGCAGGATGTACGCGAGGCCGATAAAGATCCCGCCACACCACCAGCTGGCCTTGGTGAGCAGGCTGCCGGCCTGGCGTGTGCCGAACACGGAGTCGCTCGACGATGATGCACCGCCGAAAGCGGCCGCCATTCCGCCGCCTGATCCGCTCTGCAGCAGGATGGCGACGATCAGGACGATCGCGTCGAGGATCAGGATGGTGAGCAGGATCTTATAAAGCATGATGGCGCGGCAAGCCTATTCGCTAGAGAAAGGTAAGCCTCTAAGAATAGCCGAGTTACCATGCGCCATCAAGGGCGGCCAGAGAGGGCGGCTCGACTACCTGGCCATCTCACAAACGCTCTCGAAGCGCTTGAGGACGGTGAGCGCGAGAAGGGATAAGAGGGATGCGGGATTTCGCCCCGGTCCGGAGTGCGGAGGAGGAATTCAGGATCCGAGACTCGACCCGGCGCGGAGCGCGGAAAGGGAATCTGGGATGCGGGGCGAAGTAGGAGGATGAGTAGTGGAGCGATATGAGAAAGGGCGTGACTCCGTTCGAGTTTCCGCCCTCTCTCGCTTCTCGTGACTATTCGGCTCTCTCTCCCTCCCTCCCCGAGTTCCCCGTTCCTCTTCCGCACTCCGCGCCGGGTTGAAGTTCCGCATCCGGATTCCATTTCCGCACTCCGCGCCGGGTCGAACTTCCGCATCTCCGTATCCCTCTCATCGCTCGCCACTCGAACGCGATCGACCTGTTTGCGAGGCAATTTCTAGGCGCGGACGATCGACGCCCAGCCCTCCGCGTCAAGGCTCGCGCCGCCCACCAGCAGCCCGTCGACGTCGGGCGAGGCGAGGAGGGATCCCGCGTTGCCACTGTTGACGCTTCCGCCGTAGAGGATCGGCACGGCCGCTTCGCGCTCGCCGGTCAGCGTTCGCAACTCCGCACGGATGGCGGCGTGCACCTTGCCTGCGTCGGCGGCGGACGCCGTCTTGCCGGTTCCTATCGCCCACACAGGCTCGTACGCAACGAGCGATGACGCGATGTGATGAGCGTCGATCCCCGCGACTGCCGCGCGCAGCTGGCGCAGCACGACGGCTTCGGTCTGTCCGCCTTCGCGCTGGGCGAGCGTTTCGCCCACGCAGACCAGCGGCGTGAGACCGGCACGCACCGCCGCAGACGCTTTCTTTCCGGTTTCCTCGTCGGTCTCGCCGAAAAGATGTCTGCGTTCAGAGTGGCCCAAGAGCGTGTAGCGCGCGCCGGCGGCGCGCGCGATCGGCGCCGAGTTTTCGCCGGTAAACGCGCCCTGATCCTCCCAGTGGATATTCTGCACGCCCACCTGGATGTCCGGACGATCCTTCAGCGCGTCGGTGACGGCGTGGAGGGAGAGTGCAGACGGAAAAATCAGCACCGTGCGGTCCTGATGGCGCGGAAAGTAGGCCAGAAACTGCCGGACGAACTCCTTCGCGTCGGCCGGTGCCTGGTTCATTTTCCAGTTCGCGGCGAATACCGGGTGCCTCATGCGCGGGTCCTCTCGTCGAGGGCGGCAACGCCCGGGAGTTCTTTACCTTCGAGAAACTCGAGCGATGCGCCGCCGCCCGTCGACACGTGGCTCATCTTCGACGCGAGCCCCATCTGCTCCACTGCGGCTGCGGAATCGCCGCCACCCACAATGGTCGTTGCACCCAGCGCCGTCGCGGCGGCCATTGCGTTCGCCACGGCTTTTGTCCCCGCATCGAGCGGCGGGTGCTCGAACACGCCCATCGGTCCGTTCCAGACGATCGTCTTTGCGGCGCGGATCGCGCGTGCATACGACTCGGCCGTTTCCGGGCCGATGTCCAGCATCGCCTCGCCCGCCGGAATAGCGTCGCGCTTCACCGCGTGCGATTTCGCCGCCGCGGCGATCGACGGCGCGACGGTGGCATCGTGCGGAAGCGTGAGGCGGAACGCCGCGCGCTCGACGAGCGCTGCGGCCATGTCCACGCGGTCGGCCTCCACGAGCGACGTGCCAGTCTCCATCCCCATCGCCTTGAAGAAGGTGCACGCCATCGCGCCACCGACGAGAATCCCGTCCACCTTGGGCATCATCGCCTCGATGACGTCAATCTTGCCGGAAATTTTCGAGCCGCCGAGAATGGCAATGAACGGACGTTTCGGCTTTTCCAGCGCCGAACCGAGCCATTCGAGCTCGGCGTCCATCAACAGTCCGGCGACCGCCGGATGCAAGTACGCCGCGACGCCCGCGGTCGACGCGTGAGCCCGATGCGCGGTGCCGAAGGCATCGTTGACGTAGAAATCTCCGAGGCGTGCCAGCGATTTCGAGAGCGCCGGATCGTTCTTCTCCTCTCCGGGCAGGAAGCGCGTGTTCTCGAGCAGCAGGACGCCGCCGTCGGTGAGCGCCCGCGTGGCGGCAACGGCGGCGTCGGTGTCCGTCTCCGGGCAGAAGGCGACGGGTTTTCCGAGCAGTGCCCCCAGGCGAACCGCAACCGGCGCGAGCGAATACTTCGCGTCGGGCTTTGCCTTGGGCCGGCCAAGGTGCGAGAGCAGCACGATGCGCGCGCCGCCCTTGATAAGCGCCTGGAGCGTGGGGATCGCGGCGCGAATCCGTGTGTCGTCCGTGATGCGCGTGCCATCGAGCGGAACGTTGAAGTCCACGCGCACCAGCGCACGCTTCCCCTTGATCTCAGCCGGCGAGAGATCGCGAATGGTGCGCTTGTTCATCGGTGATGGCGCAGCGTTCCTGCGCGGTCAGAGTCGTGCGCCGACGTACGCCAGCAGGTCGACGCAGCGCGACGAATACCCCCACTCGTTGTCGTACCAGCCGGACACTTTCACAAGAGTGCCGTCGATGACGTTCGTGCACTTGGAGTCGATGATGCACGACGCCGGGTTGCCGACGAAGTCAATCGAGACCAGTTCTTCGTCGGTGTATTCCAGGATTCCCTTGAGTGAACCGTCGGCCGCCGCACGGAACGCCGCGTTCACCTCGGCGATGCTCGTGCTCTTTTCGACCTCGACGGTCAGTTCGGTGAGGGAGACGTCGGGCGTCGGGACGCGAATCGAGATGCCGTCGATCTTTCCCTTCACTTCCGGAATCACGAGCGCCGTCGCTTTCGCCGCGCCGGTCGTGGTCGGAATCATCGAGAGGGCCGCGGCGCGCGCGCGGCGCAGGTCCTTGTGCGGAAAATCGAGCATGACCTGGTCGTTCGTGTACGAATGGATCGTGACCATCGACCCATGCCTGAAGCCGAACGATTCGCGCACGGTCTTCACGATCGGCGCGAGGCAATTGGTCGTGCACGACGCATTCGAGATGATGTGGTGCTTTGCGGCGTCGTACTTTTCGTGGTTCACGCCGAGCACGATGGTGATGTCCTCGCCCTTTGCCGGGGCGGAGATGATCACCTTGTGCGCCCCGCCGGCGATGTGCTTTCGGGCGTCGTCGGCGTTCGTGAATTTTCCGGTCGCCTCGAGAACGATATCCACGCCGAGCGACTTCCACGGGAGCGCAGCGGGGTCCTTCTCCTTGAACACGCGGATCTTTTCGCCTGCGATCGTCAGCGTTGACTCGTCGTGCGTGACCGTGTCGCGCGCCGTGCCGTGAACCGAATCGTACTTGTAGAGGTGCGCGAGTGTCTTCGTGTCGGTGAGGTCGTTGATCGCGACGAACTCGATCGCCGCGCCCGATTCCTTCGTGGCGCGAATCACCTGGCGGCCGATGCGGCCGAATCCGTTGATGCCAACCTTCAATGTCATCTGGCGCCGTTGCCTCGAATGGTCTGTTGTCGGTTTACCGGTCGCCGCTCGCGCGGGCCCGGCCGAAAGTCACGTAACTGATCGTTCTCGCGCCGGCGTCGAAAAGCACGGTCGCGCAAGCGTTGAGCGTGGCGCCGGTCGTGAGCACGTCGTCGACGAGCACGAGGTGCCGGCCGCGCAGCCGGTCGCGCGCGCCGCGCGGCTCGCCAGCAACCGCGAACGCGCCGTGAACATTCGCGGAACGCTCCCCGGGAGTCAACCGCGTTTGCGACGGCGTGGCGCGCGTGCGCTGGACGACATCGCGCCAGACGGGAATTCCCCAGTGCGCCGAGAGCGCGTCACAGAGCAATGCCGCTTGGTTGAACCCCCGCTCCCGCTCGCGCGTTGGGGCCAGCGGCACGGGCACCAGCGCCGCGCGCTCGGCCGTCACGTCCCGGGGCCAGTCGAGGCGCGCCATCCGCGCAGCCATGTCCCGCGCCACGCCGGTCCAGCCATGGTACTTGAGGGAGTGCACGACCGCGCTGCCGACTTCGTGCGGCACCCAGCACACCGAGCGCACCGCCCGCACGAATGGCGGAAACGCCTCGCAAAACTGGCAATGGCGGCCGGCCGTGGGGTGACCGCAGCGCGCGCACTGCGGCGCGGCCAGCAGTGCGAGCCTCGACCGGCAGAGCGCGCAGACCAGCCCGTCGTCGCCTGCGTCCGCCAGCCGCTCGCAGGCCAGGCAGATGCGCGGCAGGAAAAAATCGGCGGTCGCGCGCAGCGACCGTGCGAGCAGGGTCGCGCTCACGTCGCGTTCACTCGCGCACCGCGGCCCACATGGCTTCGCGGTCCGGGATCACGCCGAACCAGCGCTCGAACGCGAGTGCGCCCTGCTCGACGAGCATCGCGAGGCCGTCCGCGGCGCGCAGGCCGCGCGCGCGACACGCATGCACCCACGGCGTTTCGCCACGCCGGTACGTGAGGTCGAGCACGTCGGTGCCCGCCGGAATCAGCGACGGATCGAGCGGCAGTGCCCGGCCGTCGAGCCCGACGGGTGTCGCGTTCACAACGAGCCATGCGCCGTGCATCGCCGCGGCGGCGTCGTCGAGTACCACCGCGACGCAGCCGAATCGTGCCGCGAGCGCGTCCGCGCGCCGCCTGGTACGCGAGACGATCCGGACCTGGGCGCTGCTCCACCGTTCCGCGGCGGCGATCACAGCGGCCGCGGCCCCGCCGGCGCCGAGCACGACCACGACGCCGCGCTCACTAGGGCGACCGAAATGCCGGTGGACCGCCGCGTCGAGGCCGCCGACATCCGTGTTGTCGCCGACGAGGTCGCCCTCCTCGGTCCAGAATGTGTTGACGGCGCCCACGCGCTCCGCGACGGGGCTGCGTCGGCTGCACAGGGCCGCGAATGCGTCCTTGTGCGGCACGGTGACATTTCCTGCCGCGCCGCCATCCCGCAGCAACCCCGCGACCTTCGAAAGCTGCGCCGGCTCGACGTCGAGTGCTTCATACGTCATTGGGATCCCCGCACGCCGGAGCGCGGCGCCCTGCAGAGCCGGGGAGAGTGAGTGCGCGACGGGATGGCCGAGCAGCACAAGCCGCCCCGGGCGCTCCACTTACACAGCCCCGCTGTTGCGCGGCCGCTCACTTGCGATGCGGTCGAACACCAGCACCATCACGCGCTCGAGTTCGTCGACGGTGGAGCGATAGATGTCGAGACCGCCGCCGAACGGGTCCACGATCGCGCGGCCCTCCTCGGAGCGCTCGGCGTAGTCGGTGATGAGGTACGTCTTCCCCGCACCGCCCAGCGCCTCGATGCGTTCGACGTGGTGCGGGCCCATGGCGAGGATCAGGTCGGTCTGACTCACGATTTCACGGCTCAGCTGCCGCGAGCGGTGCGAGTTCACGTCGAGTTTTCGCTCGATGCCGACAAGGAGCGCGCCGTCCGACGCGGGCGCGCCGTCCCACGCGCTCGTCCCCGCGCTGGCGCTGTACACGTCCGTGAATCCGCGGCCAGCCGCCTCGCGCCCCGCGATCGCCTCCGCCAAAGCGCTGCGACAGGTATTTCCCGTACACACAAACAGCACGCGCACGTTAGTGATCTCCGATCAGGTCGGGCACGGCTTCGCGCAGCGCCGACGCGGCGATCGCACCGGGCCGAATGATGCGTGGCCGCCGCGCCGTGCAGTCGACGACCGTCGAGGGCGCCGACGCCTTGAGCTCGCCGCCGTCGAGCAGACGGATCGTCCCGCTCGAAACTTCCGTGCTCCAGCGTTCGAGAATGTCACCCGCACTCATCGCCGGCGGAAGCCCGGGCCTGTTCGCGCTCGTCGAGGTGAGGGGATCGCCCATGGCGGCGATCAGCCGCTGCAGTCCCGGGTGTGAAGTCCACCGGACGGCGATCCCGCCCTCGGGTCCGCGGAGGCGCGGCGATACTCGCCGCTCACCTCCGCCGAGCACGAGCGTGAGCGGGCCGGGCCAAAAGCGCGCCGCGAGCAACGACGCGGCCCGCGACATATGCAAGCCGAGCCGTTCGATCATCGCGCTCTCGCTGATGAGCAGCAGGAACGGTTTCCCCGCCGGTCGGTGCTTCATGCTGACGAGCCGCTCCACCGATGCGCTGTCGATTGCGCTGCCGAAGCCATAGACGGTCTCCGTCGGATACGCGAGCACGCCGTTCGCGCCGAGGTGCGCAATTGTTCCGGGGATCGCCGCTTGGACTTCCGGGGGCGACCAGAACGGTATGCCGCGCGGGCCGGTCGTCATTCGGGCAGCGCGAAGAGCGCGTCCACGCGCGCAAAATCGCCGTCTTCCGTGACCTTGAGCGCGCGCTCGCTGCCGCGTACGACGACCACGCGCAGTCCGAGGCGTTCGCACAAGGCGGCGTCGTCGGTCGCACTGACGCCCGCGGCACTTGCCTCACGGTGAGCCCGCGCGATCATCTCGCGCGGAAACCCCTGCGGGGTTTGCGCGCGCCAGAGGTGCGCCCGCTCGACGGTCTTCACGATCGCACCGTCCTCGTCCACTTGCTTGAGCGTATCCACCACCGGGAGGGCGGCAATTGCACCATGTCCCTTGCGTGCCTCTGCCACGACGCGATCGATCATCGCCGGCGACACGAGCGGGCGCGCCGCGTCGTGGATGAGCACGATGCGGCACTCGTCGGGAAGATCCTCGAGGCCGTTCTGTACCGACGCGCTGCGTTCCTTGCCGCCCACCGATATGAGCATTCGCTCCACGTCGCACTGGAAAATCCAGGGCGGCGGATCGCCCGCATAGGACGTGGGAAGCACACACACCACCATCGCGACGTCTGCCCGCTGCTGGAACGTCTGCAGCGAATGCAGCAGCATCGGCTTCCCGGCGACCCACCGCAACTGTTTGAGTGTTCCCTGATCCGAGCCGGCCGTACGCGTGCTCGCGCCGCCGGCGACGATCACCACGCCGACATCCCGCGCGTTCACCGGAAGAGCCTCTTGAAGAGGTCGCCGAGCGAGGGGACTCCTTCGACACGAATGGACTTTGGCGGGCGCTTGGGCACGCTGCGCTCGCCGACGTACGCCGTTTTCATTCCCATCTTCTCCGCTTCAGCAATGCGCCGCTCGATCTGGCTCACGGCGCGAATCTCGCCGCCGAGTCCGACCTCACCGATGAATACGGCGTCGGCAGGGAGCGCCTTGTCATACACGCTGGACGCGAGCGCGGCCGCGACGGCGAGATCGCCGGCGGGCTCCTGCATGCGTACCCCGCCGACGACGTTGAGGAACACATCGAGGTTCGCGAACGACAACCCCGCGCGCTTGTCGAGCACGGCGAGGAGCAGCGCGAGCCGACGCGCGTCGTACCCGCCCGCCACGCGCTGCGGCGTGCCGAACCCCGCTTTTGCGGCGAGCGCCTGCACCTCGAGAAGTACTGGACGCGTCCCCTCGAGGATCGCCGTGATCGCGCTCCCCGAAGTATGATGGCCCTGGCGGTCGCCAAGAAAAAGCGCCGACGCATTCTCCACCGGCAGCAGTCCCTGCTGCGTCATGCGGAACACACCGATCTCGTCCACTGACCCGAAGCGGTTCTTCGTGGCCCGGAGCACGCGGTGGTCGAGCGTGCCTTCGCCTTCGAAGTAGAGCACCGTGTCCACGATGTGCTCGAGTGTCTTGGGTCCGGCGATGCCACCGCCCTTTGTGACGTGCCCAACGACGAACACCGCCGTGCCGCTGTCCTTGGCGAACCGCATGAGGCGTGCGGCGCACTCGCGCACCTGCCCCACATTCCCCGGTGCGCCCTCGAGGTCACCGGTGAAGACGGTCTGGATCGAGTCGACGACCATCACCGCCGGCGTGCGGTCGGCCGCGGTCGCGAGGATCGTCTCGAGCAGTGTCTCCCCGAGCAACTCGACGTCTCCCGAACGTCCGCCGAGCCGGTCCGCACGAAGCTTCACCTGAAGCGGTGATTCTTCGCCGGAAACGTACAGTGTGCGGATGCCCGCGCCCTGCAGCTGTGCCGCCACCTGCAGCAGGATCGTGGACTTGCCGATCCCCGGCTCGCCGCCGACCAGCACCATCGACCCGGGCACGATTCCGCCGCCGAGCACGAAATCGAACTCGTCGAGACCGGTGCGCAGGCGGTGATCTTCCGCCCCGATCACATCGCGAATGCGCGGTGTCGCCGAGACGGCGCCCCCGCTCCCGAACGCGGTCACGCCCGCCTTGCGGCGCGCGGACCCGCCGCTGAGCACACGCGGCGCGGACACTTCCTCGACGAGCGTGTTCCACTCGCCGCACGTGTCGCATTTGCCCGACCACCGGAGATGCTCGGCGCCGCACTCGGTGCAGCGGTAGACGGTCTTGACCTTCGCGCCCATGCTATCCCTTACCCCGTGCCACGTTATCCGGGATTCCGCGCGGTCCAGTTCTCGAAACGCGTGAACTGTTTGCGGAAATTGAGGCGCACGAGGCCCGTGGGACCGTTGCGCTGCTTCTGCACGATGACCTCTGCGAGCCCCTCGATCGGCGTGCCGTCCGGCATCTTGGTCGCATTGCCGGAGTCGTCCACCGGACGGTCGTACATCTCCGGGCGATAAATGAACATCACGACGTCGGCATCCTGCTCGATCGCACCTGACTCGCGCAGATCGGAGAGCTGCGGGCGCTTGTTCTCGCCCGTGCGCTGCTCTGGCGCGCGCGAGAGCTGCGAGAGCGCCACCACCGGAACGTTGAGTTCCTTGGCGAGGATCTTCAGCGACCGCGAGATCTGGCTGATTTCCTGCTGGCGGCTTTCCGAGTTCAACGGTCCCTGGATCAGCTGCAGGTAGTCGATGATGATCATCTTCACGCCGGTGGTCGACTTGAGGCGGCGTGCGCGCGAGCGAATCTCGAGGAGCGTGATTCCGGGCGTATCGTCAATCCAAATCGGTGCCTGGCCGAGCAGCGCTGCGGCTTTGGCAAGGTTGGAGTGGTCCTGGCTGTTGAGCCTTCCCGACCGCAAACGCTGTGCATCGATGAATCCCTCGGAAGCCAGCATGCGCTGGATGAGAGACTCTTTACTCATTTCCAGCGAAAAAATCGCCACCGGAACGTTGCCTTCAACAGCGGCGTATTGCGCGATGTTCAGGACGAACGCCGTTTTTCCCATCGATGGGCGCGCGGCGATGATAATGAGATCCGATGGCTGGAACCCGAGCGTGATGTTGTCGAGGTCCTTGAATCCGGTGGGGACGCCGGTGAGCGGCCCGCCGTCCTTGAGCTGCTCGATCCGCTCCATGGCGGGCCATAGCAGCTCTTTGATCCGCATGAAGCCGTCGGTGCCGCGCTGCTGGCTGACCTGAAAAATCCGGTGTTCGGCTAGGTCAATGAGATCGGCGGCGTCCGCGCCCGATTCGTGGGCTTCGACCACCAGCCCCTGAGCGACTTCGATCAGGCGGCGGCGCAGCGCTTTCTCCTTCACGATGCGCAGGTGGTATTCGACGTTCGCCGCCGTCGGGACGACGTCGAGCAGGGTGCCGATGTAGTCCTTGCCGCCGGCCGCGGCGAGCCCGCCCTGCTTCTCCAGCTCGTTGGCGAGCGTCAGCGGGTCGAGGACCGCGCCCTGCTGATGGAGCGCGAGCATTGCGCGGAACATCCGGCGGTGCGCCTCGCGGTAGAACATCGTCTCGTCGACGATTTCCACGGCGCGGACGATCGCGTCGGCGTCGAGCAGCATTGCGCCGAGCACGGCCTGTTCGGCGTCCTCGGACCAGGGCGGCTTGCGGTCCTTGAACGGATCACGCGCCGCTTGGGGCGCGATCGAAAACTCTGCAGGGGAGCTGGACATGGGGGATAGAAACCTACCGAATGGCGGGGCTGTGCGCTTGTCGTGAGAAAGCTCAATGGTCAACGCTCAAGCTCACCCGAGACGTGACCGGTGAGCTTGACCTTTGAGCCGGGAGCTCAACACACTGCGGAGAGCGGAACAGGAGTCAGAGTGCGAGCGAAGTGGGAGTGGGAGCGAAGTCGGAGTGGGAGGCATCCGAACTGATCCCGCACTCTACAGTTCATCGCACAAATGGATCGGTCGCGTTGGCAGCGGTGAGGCGACGGGTGACGAGATGGATGCGCGAGGCGGGACTTTCCGGCTGATGCGAGAAGCGGGGTCGGGATGCGAGAGACGGGACGCCACTCGA
>JBOHTH010000110.1:0-2442 GCA_050733535.1 Gemmatimonadaceae bacterium
TCGATCCATGTCGACCGGAACCTCGGGCCGGTAGCGCCGGATAAAGTTGCGCAACCGTGTCGTATCGAGTGTCGAAGATGTATCGACGTAGGCGCGCAACGCGGCGCCGGCCGCCGTGTTCGGAATCGCAGGCCGCATACGCGACTGCGCCCCGAGGTCAGTGAGGGGCGCAATCGCGATGAGGGTTGTGAACAGCACCCTGTAGTGACTTCTCTGCGGCATAAGGGGGCTCACTCTCGTTGAAAGTTAGTATCCATTTTGTCAAACAAATCGAGCGTTTTCTTACGGCAGGAGATGCGGGCCCGACTCCCACTCGAGAGCCAGCGCGCCGTTGGCGGCATCGCGGGCGCGCACCACGGCGCGCGCCCCGCGATCCGTGACGACGCAGTGGATTTCATGTTCATCTGCCGCGATGCCGCCGGCTCGCTTGGCGAACAGCGACATGCAATGAACCGGCCCATGCACTTCGATCGTCGGCGAGATCGCGCCGCCCGTGCGCGGAATGTATTTGAGCCACAAGGCGCCCGTCGGCAGCGGCCATTGGCGAGACTCGCCAGCAATCAGGCTGACAGGTACCGCCTGAAACCGCGAGTCGCCGGGGCTCCTTGTAAACCGGCTTACCATCTCGTGCGCAGCGACGCGCACGCGGGCTGCTTGCGCCCCGACGTAGACATCGACGACCGTCTCACCGGCGCGCTTTGCGCGCACGCGGCCGCCTGCAACCGTCGCGATGCTGGTGTCCTCGACGTCCATCGATCCACGAACCTGCAGCACCGGCCTGCCATTCGTTCCAACTGCGCTGAACGGGAGTGGCCTCGCGTCGCCGCCGGCAATGACACTCAGCGAGGTGTTGACACGGAGCGCCCGCACCGGACGGCAAGCGAGCGGAAAAGTCGTCGCAACGTCGTCGAGGGAGACCGCTGCCACCGCGTTCGCGTTCGCGTAGCAGCTCACTTGGCCACTCGGAGAAACGGAAACGTTCTTGCCTTCTCGCAGGTGAAACTGCATGCCACGCGCCGCCAGCTGATGACCGCGCGCATCCATGACGCGGATGGGCATCTGCCCGCCGTGCGCCGCGTTGATGACGAAGGCGCCATCAAGTGTCGGTGCTCCGAGAAGGAGACGGTCCGGCGCGCCGGGTTGAGCGCGTATCACAAGAGCCGTCGTCGCTGAGGCCAAGAGGACTGCCGCAGTCACGAGATGCCGATTCCGCCGCGATCGCATCACTGCGTAGTGCGCCAAGGCCAGCAGTGAACGTACGCCCTCGCAGACGTACCAGGCTTGCGCCGCCAGAATCCCATCTCGCCCGAGACGTTCCTCGAATTCGTCGGTAAGGTCGGTCCTCACCGACGCTACGACGCGCGCGTCGACGCCAATGGCGATCAGTGCGCGATCGAGCCTGTCGCCACATTCGTCCAGCCCCGAGGCGGGCCGAATCCAGTCGTCGCGCCGCCACAACGCAATCACTAACTGTGCCTCGGCCGGACGACCGCGATGCCGTCCCACACCGATGCTGCCTGACGTTGCGCCTCCCGCAGCGCGCGCGCGCCGGACTGCGTCAGTCGGAATAGCCGGCGTGAGCGCCCGCCACGCACAGGCATCGGATCGCTCGCGCGTGAGACCAAGAGACCTTTGTCCTCGAGTCTTTGCAGCGTCGTGTACACAGTTCCTATGGAGTAGTCACGCGTGAGGCGCTCGGAGAGGTCGCGGCGGATCGCGACCCCATATGCGTCGTCGGAGAGCCGAGCGACGGCCAGCAATGCGGATAGTTCGAGTGAACCGACGGAGGGAGTTGTCATTACAGTCTATGATGTAGAACATATCGGTAATGCGCAAGCCATAGGCGTTAGCTTTCCGACGAACTCCACGTGATCGCGGGAGAAGATCGCGCGCTGGAGGCCACTACTGAACGCTTGGAGCTTGAAACGACCAGCTTGAACACGGCCAAAGCCTGAAGCCGCTAAGCTCGAGGCCGCTAAGCTTGAGGCTGACTACTAAACGCTTGAAGCCGCCACTAAACGCGTGAAGCTACTCCTTCGACGCTTGAGGCATTCCTACTGAATGGTCGAAGTTTGATTCTTGAAACGGGAAGGGTCAAGTTTTTTTAACAGACCGATCAGCATGCGGCGAACTTCAAGCATCTCAGGCTTTCGCTCATTGAAAGCGCCGACCGAGATCAATTCCGTGTCGACGGCGTACTTCAGATGCGACTCGAGTTCCGAGTTGGAGCCGAGAGCGATCTGAATGAATTTTGCGAAGTCCGAATCTGAGTGGCGACTGCATCCTTCGGCGATGTTTGCCGGGATCGATTCGGCCGCTCGTCTCATCTGACTGATGAAGCCAGAGTTGCCGTGGCGGCTGATTCTGGCGCTCATCTGATGAATCGAAACAGCGAGTGAGTGGGCCTTGTGCCAGACGGCGAGGTTGTGAAAGTCTTGCATG
>JBOHTH010000111.1:0-2064 GCA_050733535.1 Gemmatimonadaceae bacterium
CTCCTGGAAATCGGGTTAGGTCGTCACATCGCCGCGGCGATGCATTTCGACACGCAGAACACGCCGATCTGCGGGTTCGCAGCGAGAAACACCGCGAGCCCCGCGACGGTCAGTCCGCCTCCGACCACGAATCCGCCGATGCATCCGATGCAGCTGAGTGCCAGCCAGAACCCGAATCCGGCAACTCCATGCGCCGGAAGCGTGAGCGCGGCGATCGGGCCGGCCGGTATGACGAGGAGCGTGAGCGCGAGCACGCCGAGCAGCAGCGTCACGGACCGCGCGGGACGATTGATGAACTTGGTCATGGTGAGTCCTCCGAATGGTTGAATGTTTGTGGGCGTCAGGTCGCGAGCGCCTCGTAGCACGCCCCGACGCACGCGAGCAGCGCGACAGCGGAGCCGGGCGTGTTCACCGCAATGAGGATGGACGCCGGCCCGCCGGCGACGACGAGCCCTCCGGCGATTGCGCACCCCGCGCAGGCGATGATCGAGCCCCAGCCGCGTCCGGTCTGCGGGGTCACCGGCGCCGCGACCGGAGCGGATCCTTCCGCGGCGGCCGCGCTCGCCACGGATGTGCCTGCGACAGCCGCTGCCGCGGGTCGCACGTTCAGCGACGACGCAACGCCGAGTGCGAGCGTCGCCATCAGGCACGTGATTCTGCGGAACATGTTGTTCGTCATACGAAACCTCCCTCGTTCTGGAACGGTGTGCCCGCGTCCCCCGCGGGCGATGGGGCCGCGTCGCGGACATGCGGTCCGACCGGCGGCGGAGAGATGCTGTCGAGCGGGATGAGTGCGTCGCCGGACCACGAGCGCGCGAAGCGATCAACAGTCATCCGGTAGCGTCCCACAGCGGGGTCGTGGATTTCGACGGAGTCTGCGCCGGTACGCCGCGCAACGACGACAAAGTGACGGCGCTCGACCCAGACCAGTGACGGCAGCGGAAGCAGCGACAACTCAGCGGGATCCCAGCGCACCGAGAACACGCGCAGTCCAGACGCCGCAGCGGCCCGCTCGAGGTTCGCGAGCGTCGTGCCGTTCTGGCGCGTATCGGTCAGGCGCTTCATACTGTCCGCCGATGGCACGGCGAGCCCTTCGATCTCCAGGAAGTCGGCCAGCGCCGTCGGTCCGCAATCGTACAGCGACGACTGGAGTCGCGCGCCGCCCCGCGCGATGAAGCGAGCGCCCCGCCACTCGAGGGACCAGCGCGTGACCGCGCGCAAGGGCTCGAGCGGACTGTGGCTGGCGACCGCAAGACACCCACCCGTCGCGACAGAGAGCAGCAGCACGCCCCCAGCCAGCGCGCGCGTGCGCCGCTGCCCGGCACCCTTTCGTTCCAAGTAGTGCACCGTCAATCGCTCACCCTGTGTTCGTGGGAGCGCATGAGTGCCACCCTGCCGTCACTCGCCGGTCACCGGCCCCGCACCTCCCCGAACCAGAGCGTCACCTGGACCGCGGGACCTGATTTTGCCATCCCAAACCGCCCCTCCGCCTTGCTCCCTCCCCACACCGACAGATAGGATACGGTGACAGCGACCGGCGCCGACGCGTGACGCGAAGGTGACGACGGCTCGCTCTGTTTGGCGCTGGTTTCAATCTCGGCGGCAACCTCCTGGGAGGAGGGCCCGATGATTCGTCTTCGTACGCTCGGGACGGCGGAAGTCGTCGCGGGAGAACAATGCATCACGCCCGACTCGGCGATGACGTTCGGCCTCGCGCTCTTTCTGAGCGTGAGCGCCGGCCAGCGCGTGCACCGCACGCGCCTGCTCGACATCTTCTGGCCCGACACACCCGACGAGTCGCGTCGCCACGCGCTTCGCCAGTTGCTCTACCGCTTGCGGCGCGATGGCTTCCCGCTGTCTGTGGATGGCGAAGAGCTGCTGGTCGAGGAGAGCCTCGTTGAGTCGGATGTGCGCCGCGTACTGGAAATGCGCTGGCCGGAGGAAGCGAGCGGCGATGAGGTGAGGCGCGCCGTCGGTTTCCTGGCCGGCTACGATCCGCTGATGCCCGAGCTGTATCGGGAATGGCTCGACGAACTCCGGTCGCGAGTGCGCGCACAGTATCGC
>JBOHTH010000112.1:0-3713 GCA_050733535.1 Gemmatimonadaceae bacterium
TCGTACGCATAGTCCACCTCGAGTCTGCCGAGCGTGATCCCTCCGCCGGCGGTGAAAGGTGACCGCGCGTCGCTCGACGAGCGAAACGCATACCCCGCCCGCAGGGAAAGCATCGTGCCCGTCGCCCCCGCGCGCCAGCTCCCTTCCGTGCCCAGAACACCGTTGACCTCGGCGCCGCTCACCTGCCGTGCCTCCGCCATCGGCCGCACCGTGAACGCACTGGCGCCGATGGCGGGCGCCGCGACTGCGACGCGCCAGGTCAGCGGCAGCGGCGCCGTCACCGCAGCGAGCGTGAGGCTCGACCCCAAATGCTGGAGCGCGGCACTCACATCCCACCCGCTCGCGAACGTGTACGCCGCGCCAAAGTCTCCGGCGACGGCACCGCCGGAGTAGCTCGCTACTTCCTGCCTCGCGTATTTCACCGCCGCGCCGACGCGCAGCTCGTGACGCCGGCCGACCGCGATCCCGTAACCGAGGGTGAACGCCATGTCCTCGGCCGTGATCGTCGAACCGGTCGGCGCGCCAACCTGTCCATTGCTTCCGTCGATCGGTACCACCTCGTCGGCGCTTCCGTAGTCGAGCAGCTGCAGGCCGGCTGCCAGGGTGCCGTGCTTTAGCGGAATCGCGACCGCAAACGCGCCGAGCGTCGTCGAGGCGATGTAGTTCTGGAGCGAGCCGCCAATTGCGACGCCGCGGACGCGCGCGAGCTGCGCCGGATTGTAGAACAGCGCGCTTTCGTCGTCGGCGACGGCGCCCCACGCGTCGCCCAGTGCGAGGCCGCGTGCGCTCGACGGAAGAGTGATCAGGATCGCCGCGCGTGTGTCGGCGGATCCCTGCGCCGCTGCCGTCGAAGGCACCACGAGCAGCCCTGCCGCGAATGCGGCGAGCGCGACGGCGACCGCGCGGCGCGGCATCCGTTCGCGGTCCGGCACCACGCGCGCGTTCCCCCCATCAACTCTTTGCGTTGCAATCATTTAGCAAGTGGCATTCGCACTCGATTTCGCTTTGACAGCGGCGCCCGACAACGGCTAGCTTTCACGACAATGTCCTTCGTACACCTTCACTGCCACTCCGAGTATTCCCTGCTCGATGGCGCAAATCGGATCGACGACCTGATCAACAGGGCCGTCGAGTTCGAGCAACCGGCGCTCGCCATCACCGACCACGGCAATCTGCACGCCGCATGGTAGTTTCAGGAAAAGGCGCGCACGCAGGGCATCAAGCCGATCATCGGCATGGAAGCGTATGTGGCACCGGGCGACCGCCACGCGCGTTCGCGAGCAACTCCCGGCGACCGCTCATACTACCACCTGGTGCTGCTCGCGCGTGACCGCACCGGTTACCAGAACCTCATCAAGCTCTCCTCGCTCGCATACACCGAAGGCTTTTACGGCAAGCCGCGCGTCGACCGCGAGCTGCTGGCGAAATACAACGAAGGAATCATCGTCTCGTCGGCGTGCATGGCCGGCGAAGTCGCACGGCACCTCCTCGATGACGATACCGAGCAGGCGCAGGAAACCGCCGAGTGGTACGCGAACGTCTTCAAGGACCGCTACTACCTCGAGGTGCAGGCGCATGACGCAGGCGAGCAAAAGAAGCTCAATGCCGAAGTCTTCAAGCTTGCAAAGAAATTGAACCTTCCCGTCGTTGCGACGAACGACTCGCACTTCCTGCGCGCCGAGGACCACGAGTCGCACGACGTGCTGCTGTGCATCGGACTGAAGAAAGACCGCCTCGACGACAACCGCATGAAGTACGACCGCGGCCTCTACTTCAAGAGCGCGCCGGAGATTCGCGAGTATTTCAAGGACCGGCCGGACGTCATGACGAACACGCTCGCGGTCGCCGACGAGGCCGGGTTTGCGTTCGAGAAAAAGTATTATCTCCCCGCCTTCCCGCTTCCGAAAGGCGCGAAATCGGAGAATGATCTCCTGGTGAAACTCGCGACGGCCGGCGCGCACGACCGATATCCCTCGCCGGCGGGCGCGAAGAAGACCCTCGCGCCCAATGTGCAGGAGCGGCTGGATTTCGAGCTCGGCGTGATCACGAAGACCGGCTACGCCGGCTACCTGCTGATCGTCGCCGACTTTATTGCCGCGGCGCGCGCGAAGGGAATTCCCGTCGGCCCGGGCCGCGGATCGGCGGCGGGCTCGCTGGTGGCATACGCGCTCAAGATCACCGACGTCTGCCCGCTCAAGTTCGACTTGCTGTTCGAGCGATTCCTGAATCCCGAGCGTGTGTCGATGCCCGACATCGACGTGGACTTCTGCGAAGAGCGCCGCGGCGAGGTGATCGAGTACGTCCGCGAGAAGTACGGCCGCGACTGCGTCGGCCAGATCATCACCTTCGGCACGCTCAAGTCGCGCGCGGCGATCAAGGACATCGGCCGCGTGCTCGGATTCACGCCGGCCGAAACCGACGCGATCGCCAAGCTGATCCCGAACCAGCCGAACCTTTCGCTGACGGTGAAGGAGGCGATCGAGAAAGTCCCCGACGTCCGCCGACTCTACGAAGGCGACGAACGACACCAGCAATTGCTCGACTTCGCGATCTCGCTCGAAGGGCTCTCGCGCCACGCGGGCATTCACGCCGCCGGCATCGTCATCGCCCCGGGTCCGCTCGACAACTACGTCCCGATCTGCACGCAGGACTCGAAAGGCGCCGGAAAGGACGGCGAGGAGCGGGTCGTCGTCACGCAGTACGACATGACCGCGCTCGAGAAGGCCGGGATGCTCAAGATGGACTTTCTCGGCCTGACGACGCTCACGATCATCCATGATGCGCTCGCGACGATCGGCGCGCGCGGCCGTGACGTCCCGGACCTCGACGCAATCCCGCTCGACGACGAAGCAACCTTCCGCGCGCTGCGCGCCGGCCGCACCTCCGGCGTGTTCCAGTTCGAGTCGCCGCTCGCGACGGACATCGTTCGCTCGATGCGCGCCGACTGCTTCGACGACCTCGTGGCCACCAACGCGCTCATGCGTCCGGGTCCGCTCGACGCGGGAATGCACAAGGTGTACATCCGCCGCAAACGCGGCGAAGAGCCCGTGACGTACGCGCTCCCGGAGCTCGAGGAAATTCTCGCGTCGACATACGGCGTCATCACCTACCAGGAACAGGTGATGCGCATCGCCCAGCGCCTCGCGGGGATTTCGCTCGCCGAAGCCGACGTGCTCCGAAAAGCGGTCGGCAAAAAGGACGCCGAGCTGATCAGGAAGGAAATCGGCAAGTTCGCCGACAAGGCGATCGCGCGCGGCCACGACAAGAAGATCATCAGCGATCTCTCCGACCAGATCGAGACCTTCGGACGCTACGGGTTCAACAAGTCGCACGCCGTCGCGTACACGGTACTCTCGTATCACACGGCGTATCTCAAAACGCATTACCCTGCCGAGTTCATGGCCGCGCTGCTCTCGGCATGCATCGGCGACACCGACTCGGTCGTGAAGTACATCAACGAGGCGCGCGACCTCGGCCTCGAGATCCTTCCGCCCGACGTGAACGAGAGCGGCTACAAGTTCACCGTCCTGGATGACAAGCGGATTCGCTTCGGGCTTGGCGCGGTCCGAAATGTTGGCCGCGGTGCAATCGAGTCGATTATCTCGGCGAGGGCAACGGCGACCGAAGACCGAGGACCGAAGACCGAGGACCAAAGACCGAAGACCGAGGACCAAAGACCGAAGGCCGAAGACCGAGAGGGGCCATCTGTCGAG
>JBOHTH010000113.1:0-3271 GCA_050733535.1 Gemmatimonadaceae bacterium
GGGGCGAGGGGCGATGGTCTCGCCGCTCGCCCCTCAACTTCCCGCTCCCCGCTCCCCCCTAAGTAGTTTCAGTTACTCTCTTCTTAAGGATTTCCGTGTCATTCAGCACCCTCCATCTCCATCCCAATCTCCAAAAAGGCCTCAAAGAACTCGGCTATACCCGCCCGACTCCGATCCAGGCAGATTCCATTCCGCCAGCGCTCGAAGGTCGTGACGTCCTCGCGTGTGCGATGACCGGCAGCGGAAAAACCGCCGCGTTCGTCCTTCCCATCCTCCACAAGCTCATCGACCGGCCGCGCGGCACCACGCGTGCGCTCGTGCTCACTCCCACTCGCGAGCTCGCCGCGCAGATCCTCGCGAGCATCAACGACCTCGCGATCCATACTCCCCTCACCGGCGCTGCCGTGTTCGGCGGCGTCGGCATGGGACCGCAGGAACACGCGTTCCGCAGCGGGGTCGATATCATCGTCGCCACGCCGGGGCGGCTCCTCGACCATTTTCGCTCGCCGTACGCGAAGCTTGCCGGCCTCGAATATCTCGTGCTCGACGAGGCCGATCGCATGCTCGACATGGGTTTTCTGCCGGATATCCGCCGCGTGATCAAGCACCTCCCGCCCAAGCGGCAGACGCTGTTCTTCTCGGCGACGATGCCGCCGCCGATCGCGGCGCTGACGCGCGAGATGCTGCACAACCCCGTCACGCTGAATGTCGAACGCGAGGCCAAGCCGGCCGTTGGAATCACGCAGGCCGTGTACCCCGTGGCGCAGGATCTCAAGTCGGCGCTGCTGCTCGCGCTCCTCTCGCGCGGTGACATGAAGGAGGCACTTGTGTTCACGCGCACGAAGCACCGCGCGAACCGCATCGCCGAATATCTCGTGAAGCACGGTGTGAAGGCGGAGCGCATCCACGGCAATCGTTCGCAGTCGGCGCGCACCGCGGCGCTCGCGGGATTCAAGGACGGCACGTACCGCGTCCTCGTCGCGACCGACATCGCCGCGCGCGGGATCGACGTTGAAGCGCTGGGGCACGTCGTGAACCTCGACGTCCCCGCCGTGCCGGAGGACTACATCCACCGCGTCGGCCGTACCGCGCGCGCGGAACTGACGGGCGACGCGTTCACGTTCGTCGCGCCTGACGAGGAAGCGGACCTGCGCAACATCGAGCGAGCCATTGGCCGGCGGCTTCCGCGCGTGACGGTGCCGGACTTCAACTACAACGCGAAGCCGGAAGGCAAACTCGAGATTCCGCTGGCGGAGCGCCTCGCCAAGCATCGCGCGATGAAATCGGCCGACCGGGTTCGCGCGGCTGAGAACGCCCGGCGCCGCGGCAACCCGCCGCCGCAGGGTGGCGGCAACCGTGGTGGAGGCGGCGGGCGCGGGGGACGCGGCGGCGGTCGCGCGCGCTGAGCGGATTACCTTTGGGCGGGGGACAACGCCTATGACTTTCTCGATGCACCATCGACTCCGGACGCTCGCGGCCGTCATTGCGCTCGCGCCGGTTTCCGCGCGCGCGCAGGCCGCGCTTCCGCCGGTGCCGAGCAATTTCGCGTCGCTCATCGGCGCCGTGGACGACAGCATCCGCGGCGGCCGTCTGATTGGCGCCATCGTGACGGTCGTCGGCACCGAGCGGCGCGGTGTAACCGACGTCAACGGCATCTTTCAGATCGACAGCATTCCGCCGGGCACGCACGAGATCGCGGTGACGCATCCGCTCCTCGACACGCTCGGCGTGCAGGTGCGATCCGCTCCCTTCGTGCTCACGGCGGGGCGGCGCGACGAGGCGACCGCGCGCACGCCGACGTTCGAGGAGGTGCGGGCCAAGGCGTGTTCGCGCGCGTCGCTCATCAGCGGGTCCGCAATTCTCATTGGCCGCGTGCTGCAGGCGGACACCGATAAACCCGCGAACGGTGGCAGCGTGTCGCTCGTGTACAAGGACGTGTCGCAAAAGGAGGCGATCGAGAAAGTCCGCACCGGTCGCGTCGCGCCGAACGGCGCGTTCGCCATTTGCGGACTTCCCGGTACGCTCACCGGGAATGTCCAGGCGACCTTCGGCGGCGTCACGACCGCCGACGTGCCGCTCTCCACGAAGGACGAGTCGATCTCCACCGCGATTCTTCTGGTGGGCAACGCGGGACCGGGGCGCGCCGTGATCACCGGAGTGGTGACGGCTCAAGGTGGAGCGCCGGTTGCAGGTGCTCAGGTCACCGTGATCGGAACGACAAGCATCGTCGAGACATCGTCCGGCGGAGCGTTCACGCTTGCGGGCCTTCCGGCCGGGACGCAGGAAGCCGTGGTTCGGAAGATCGGGTTCGCGAAGATATCGCAGATCGTGCACCTCACGTCGACGACGCCGACCACGCTCAAGGTCGTTCTCGAGCCGGCGACCGTGCTCGGCACGGTGCATGTCGTGGGGCAGATGGAAACCGGCCTTACCAAGATTGGCTTCCTCGCACGCAAGCAGCTCGGGCGCGGCTGGTATCTGACACCCGAACAGATTGCCGAAAAAAATCCCTCGCAGACGACCGATCTGTTCCGCATGGCCCAAGGGATGCAGCTGATTTCAGGGACTGGCGGCCAGTATCTGACATCCACGTCGACGATCGGTTCCTCGTCGGATGGCTGCATCAACATTTTCATCGACCGGTCACGCTTCGACCAGTTCCAGCCCGGCGACGTGGACGACGCGATTCCCACCGCCGATCTTGGGGCGGTCGAGTATTACCAGCGACCGTCGGATGTACCCACTGAGTTCGACGTTCCTGGGAAATCGTGTGCGACGCTGGTCGTATGGACCAAGACGATGCTCACGACGCTGAAGGGGCCCTGACGTTCGAGACCACCGAACTGGGCAACGGCATAAAAGACTGCCGCAGTTGGGGAATGGCGATTGGGCGGATTGGATCGGATACCGCAACGGCAACAGCAACGACCTAACCGCGGATTTCCGCGGAAACGACGCCGATACAGCAACTGCAAATACCTGGGGGAACGGCACCAACGCGCGAGCGCAGTTGCAGTTCCCCCAAAGTTTTGTCGTGGTCGTATCAGGCTGCTAATCCGCGGAATCCGCGATTAAAGCAGTTGCAGTTGCCGTAGAAGTACCCGATCCAATCCGCGAATACGAAGGCGCTGACGGCATAGCGTTCAGACGCCACCCGTCAGACAACCGCACTATCAGGGCAACTACAGAAGATTGCCGTAGTTAGAGACCGGCGATGGGAGTGTCCCGACTCTAGTTGAAAATCAGGTGATGCCGCAGGGATGATGCGGCT